>DASXMZ010000084.1:0-6214 GCA_036495385.1 Mucilaginibacter sp.
TATATGTAGCCTTCATAATAATCGCCAATGCTATGACTGGCTCCCATGAATGGAAATTGGTGCACGGTCATTTCTTTAACAACACCTTTGGCAATGGGATCTTCGGTGCCTTTCCAGCCCGCGTTTCCAAGCGTATGGCCAATGCCATGGATTAAGATAATAATGGAGGCAATGCGCAATAATATTTTTGGTTTCATTTGAATTAATTTAAATAGTTTCCTTTGTTAAATTTTTACAAAAATATCAGGCATCGCTTGTTCGAAATAGTAAAAAAGAGAACTGAGTCATTTGGTCACAATTCATTTTTTCAGATAAGTACCGAAACTTTAGCAATACGTTTCAATTGTCATGGTACCTCTGAAAAAGAAATTGATAAAAAATTGCATGGATTACCAGCAGGAATAACCTATGGGGACAGAACTTGTAACTGTTAAGGTTTAACTCAGACATTGAAGGTTACCGGCACGGAAAATCACAAGATTTGTTGTGAATTATCCGCTTATTCTTCAATGCCAGTCAGTAGAGATTTGGCTCAGTCGTCTCTCCAATTTCGCCTGGCTGTTGTAGCAGCGGCCTCGTAATTGTATTTTATACATAATTGTTGAGCGTTCAAAAGTTTCCCGCCGGTAACTTCTATGATAGCATATTTTGCAAACGGTGATAAAGATTCCATTTTATGAAAAAATGGCAGTGAATCAGTATATGAAGGCACACCTACACTGCCAGGATTAATTAAATGTTTTCCTGAATCTGTCTGCATTAGCCGTGGAACGTGGGTGTGTCCACACAAAAGTATTTTCGCTTCGACTGGGTGTATTAATTCTTCAATCTCGGCTTGACTTTTGACCCGAACTCCGCCTCGTGTGATTTTTCAATTAATGGCTCTTCGTCGTTCAAAGGACACCCATGGCATAAGAATATGCTATCGCCGATGTTAAACACTTCGGGTAAATTCCGTAACCATTTTTTTGCTTTTTCATCCAAATTATTAACGACGAATGTCATTGTAGGATTTGATGATTCTTCAATCTCGTGGCTAACAAAGTTGCAGCATTCCTATTTTATCCTTCTTGCTGAACTTTATAAGGACATAGATATAAATAAAGCCAAAAACGTACTATCAAAAGGCTTATGCCTTCGCCAAATCGCTGGTTGAAAAGTAAATATCAATGGAATGTTGGGTCGTTTAAAATAAACCCTGCTGTTTTTTGTCCAATTTCTTTTATCTCAATCATTATTCAATCAGTTCTCACATAGGTGAGTTTATTTTTAACAATTAAAATTTAAAAGTCATGGCAAAAGTAATTTTTGGAAATCATTCATCTGTAATAGTTCCGCGGCAAGACCGGGACAAAACCGTATGTCCCGATTTTTTGAAGATTCGATAACCAATGCCCCAAAACCGGAAGCCGTTGCCGCAACTGTTTCAAAGGTAATAAACTCAAAAAATCCAAGTATAACTATCTGGTGGGCAGCGGTTCTAAGTTTCTCCAGTTTATTTCTTACAGTTGGCTCTTGTCTAAATCTACCCCCTAAAACGTCCAATTTGCACACGCTGGAAAAAGGGAAACCAAAATAAATTTACCCCTAAATAAACGAGAGAATTATCATATCAGGGTTTCCGGATAAATCAGAGTTATTAACGATAGGAATCGGACGACCCGCAGAAAAAAGGCAAGTAAAATTGGACTATGAAAATAATAGAAATGCCCGGAAAAAATTCTGAGGAATATAAGCTTTCTTTTGAACGCGAGCGAACCGCCGCATTTTATCATGACAGGTTAGGTTGTCACGTAACGGCCCTCGGACACCAGGACAGGCTAATGTTTGGCAAAAACTTTATCACGATAGACATCTATGGAAAATCCTTTATTGGTGAACCGGAGCTTAAAAAAGGATTATGGCTGGAGGTGTTTACAGGTCATCCCATTGCACTTCAAGAGGCTGTTCTTGGATCAGATTATCCCGATTTTCTTGGAAAATACCTGACTGACGAACAAAGGCGTTTAATTTGGGCTAACAAAATATTATAAATTAAAAATGGCCAACGCCGTAACGTGGGTGGAAATACGTGTTGCAGACTTTGAACGTGCGAAGAAGTTCTATGAATTTGTTTTCAACATCGAGATGGAATTTACGAGATTGAATATTGGGACAAAGAGCACTTTTATTTTCAGGCCCTGGGTGGCCTGGTATTTCGGCTTGCTTTCATGTAAACGAAGAATGAATGATAATAAAGAAGCGATGTGTTAATTTTAATTATAAAGTTGTAGTCGCAAATCGCTTTATTTTTTTGCCGTCTCTTATTGCAAAAGGACGGCTTCCTTGTTATACTTATTCCGGTATTCTAACGGAGAAAGGCCTGAGCACTTTTTAAAGACATCGCGAAACGCTTTGGAATCGGAATAACCTACTTCGTACATAACTTCACTAATGGTCCTCCGGCTAAGTTCCAAGGCTTTTTTTGCGGCTTCAATTTTTACCTTTTGCATGTATTCTCCGGGCGTATGGTAAGTTGCCTTAATAAACCGCCTGTCAAAATTTCTTCTTCCGATGCCAAACTTATCCGCGAGTTCCTCAATTGACATCTTCTTATCAATGTTAGCTTCGATGAATAATTGTGCTTTCTTTATTTCTTCGTCGTGGTGATCCTTCAAGCCGGAAAACATTGTAAAAGCTGACTGGCTGGTCCTGTCTATGTCTATTTCGAAAAACTTGGAACAGTATATCGCCGTTTCTCGCCCACAGTACTTTTCGATCAGGTAAAGAAGCAGGTGAAGAAATGAAAAAGCGCCGCCGTTTGTATAAATTCCGAATTCATCTGTGATGAGCTTTTCAGCCATAAGATTCACATCTGGAAACATTCTTCTGAAAGCGCCGGCCGCAAGCCAGTGGGTAGCGCACTGCCGCCCTTTTAGCAAGCCGGTTGCCGCCAGTAAAAAACCACCTGTACAAACGCTCGCAACCTCTGCACCTCGTTTATACTGTGCTGTGATCCAGGGCAGAAGGTCTCCATTTACTTTTATAACCGTGTCAAAATCCCAGCTCATCGCCGGTATGATAATAAGGTCGGTTTTCTTTAAATCAGCTGGCTTAATATGCGGCTTCACGGTAAACACACCCTGGTCAAGCGACATGGCACCAGTATTGCCGACTAACTGCACGGCAAACATCGGGTTATTTCCCTTTTCAACCAGGTACTGATTGACTTTAATAAAGGCTTTATAACAACCTATTATGCAAACAAGCTGTGGGTTCCCTTCAGGCACCATAACGGAAATGTGTTTTATCATAAAACAAAGTTAGTGAACTTTGCTGTCCAAATCAACACCCTTAAATGTCTGTATTACACCCTTTAGCAGTAGATTAAAGACAATAATTTTGCTGAACAAGATAATTCATACAAGTCAATCGCATTCAAAATGAAAATTCAGCTTATAATTTTTGCATTTATTTCGGCATTGTTAATTCCTGGCCCTGGCCTTGTACACGCTCAAAGCTCCGGCAAGATTCAGGGTTCGGTGCGGGATAAAAATAACAAAGGGCTGCCGTATGTAACAGTAACCTTGCTCCAGCAGAAAGATAGCAGCCTGGTGACGGCCGGCATTACCGATACCGCCGGCAACTTCGAGATGTCAATAAAAAAGCACGGCGACTACCTGATAAGTTTTTCATTGATCGGCTTTCAAAAGAAATATGCCGGGCCCGTAACAATTTCGGCTGGGCAAAATATTACGATTCAGCCTCAAGTCTTAGAGGAGTCGGCTGTAAGTCTTTCTGCGGTAACCGTTTTATCAAAAAAATCGGTGCTGGAGGCTGACGCTAATAAAACAGTATTTAACGTACAGCAAAGTATTACAGCCACCGGCAGCTCAGCATTTGAGTTATTACAAAAAAACCCCGGTGTTCAGATGGACAATAACAATAAAATCAGCGTAAAGGGTAAGAACGGCGTTAAGATATGTGTCGATGGGAAAATGATGCAACTCGACAACCAGGATATCATATCCTATTTAAAAGGCATCAACAGCTCCGAAATAGAATCAATAGAATTAATCAATAATCCGGGTGCAAAATACGATGCCAGCGGAAATGCAGGTTTAATTAACATACACTTAAAAAAGAATAGAAAGTATGGCGCCAACGGAAGTGTTGGTCTTGGCTTAATCCGGGGGGCCACAACCAAAGGGACTGGTAACGCGGAATTGAGTTACCGAAATGATAAAATCAATGTTTTTGGCAATATTGGCGGCAGCCTGGGGTCTGCTCAAACCGGTTTCAATCTGCGGAGGATACAACGGGACACCCTATATGATGAGCGAACTATCAATCATGACAGCAATAATGGCATCAATAGCAAAACCGGGATCGATTACTATATTAACGACAAGAATATCCTGGGTGCAATGATTACCGCTAACTTCAATAATGCCAACCACACCAGCGCGGGGAACACACCTATTTATAACGGTGCTACCGGAGGTTACATAGAAACTCTCAAATCGTTTAATAACATACCCGGCAGCCGCACCAATGCAGATTTCAATTTAAACTATCGGAGGAATAACGCTAACGGAACGGACATCAATTTTGATGCGGATTATGGACTATTCCGGAGCCGTGCGAACGGGTACGAACCAAACTATTATTATGGCGCTGATAACAATGTAATATACAGCGCTATCAATACAATTGATAACCCGACTAATATTAATATCTATACCGCCAGGTTAGACCTCGTTACAAAAATCGGAAAAAGCAGACTGGAATATGGTGCTAAAATCTCTTATGTCGACACTAAAAATGCTTATGATTTCTATCTGGACAGCGCCGCAGATAAGCCTGTTGAAGTAGGAGATCAAAGCAGTAACTTCTCTTACAAGGAAAATGTAAATGCCGTATATGGGAACTTTGAGTTCAATCCCGGCCCCAAATTGAAAGTGCAAACAGGTATACGGGCAGAGCAAACCAACACCCATAGCGCCCTGGTTTCTGCCGATGGACTACCAGATATTGATGGCAATATCAAAAAAAATTATATCGATTTTTTCCCAACCATTTCTTTTAATTGGGCCGCAGATCAGAACAATGTTTTCAACCTGATCTTTAGCAGAAGAATAGACAGGCCCACTTATCAGAATCTGAACCCATTCGAAATCAAGGAAGATCAGCTGACCTATTTCAAAGGAAATCCATTTTTAGCGCCCCAGTACACTGATAATGTAACCTTAACACATACTTTTATAAACAAGATCAATACAAGCCTGGGGTTTAGCGATGTTACGCGATATGCAACTGAGGTAAGCGACACAGTCGGCAACGCGCTGTTTGCAGAACCAAGCAACATAGGGACTCAAAAAATTATAAGTTTAAGCATTGGCTCACCGCTGACGCTGACCCCCTGGTGGACGGGATACGCCAGCTTTTGGTCGATTTACCAAATGTTTAACGTTACGATAGACAAACTGAAACTAAACGTAAACATTCCGTTGTATGGGGCTAATCTACAGCAAAGCTTTGTGTTGGGTGACACTTATTCAGCGGAACTGAACGGCTGGTTCAACGGGCCGGGCTCCACAAATGCGGAATGGCACATGAAGTCGATGGGTGGTATCGACCTGGGGTTTCAGAAACTGCTATTTTCAAAAAAGGCAACTTTGAAGCTGTCAACCACGGACATATTGAACACAGCAAAAATTTATGTAAATAGTGATTTGGGGGGTGTAAATGGCCACGGCAGCCTGATAACTGAGTCGCGGACATTGAGGCTGAGTTTTAGCTGGCGATTTGGAAATGCTAAATCCAATAATTCAGCTAACAGGCAAACGGGGCTGGATAATGAAGAAAAGCGCATTAAAAAAAGCAATTAGGCTGTCTGCCTTCTTATTGCTCTTTGATTTTGGCTGAAGTTGAATTTTTTGACGCCGTATGAGAGACAACAAATCGAAAGGGCTTTGCAGTAAAATAAAAAAATATTTTGGTCCCCTGTTATGAATATATCTGAAGAACCTTGGTCCTGCAAAAGGATATTGACCAGTTTGGTTTTTTTTGTTTAGGGTGGTTGTTGGATTTACTGTTGAGTGGTCTGTAAATCTTTCATTTCACCATCTTCATTTACAACATAACATGCCCGCCATACCTGTATTTTGTAAACCCGTCCTGACTCAGGATACACCAACGTTCACGTCCGATGTCTTCTATCGAAATAAAGCCG
>DASXMZ010000085.1:0-2247 GCA_036495385.1 Mucilaginibacter sp.
AAAAAAATTGGTGTGGGCGAGTTATTTCCGCCTGGCACAAGTACGCAAGATATTGTAAGTTATATTACAAACTGGGTACATAAACATCGTGATTTTTAAACCTGTCTATTATGTCATTTCAAAATTTACTCATAGAAAATAAAAGCCGGGTACGATACATCGTGATGAATCGGGAAACCAAAATGAACGCCTTAAATAAAGCGCTTTTGGCCGAATTACACATTGCATTTGATGAGGCTTTCCATGACTCTGCCGTGGCCGGGATTATAATTACCGGTGCGGGGCAAAAAGCCTTTGCGGCAGGTGCAGATATTGCCGAATTTGATGGTTTAGACCAAAAAGGAGGTTATGAAATTGCAAGCCGTGGACAAGCAAAAGTTTTTAATCTGATTGAAAATGGCAACAAACCCGTTATAGCGGCGATAAATGGTTTCGCGCTTGGCGGCGGGCTCGAACTTGCAATGGCATGCCACATCCGCCTTGCTGCCGACACGGCCAAAATGGGCCTGCCAGAAGTTTCTTTGGGGTTAATACCAGGGTACGGAGGAACTCAGCGTTTAACCCAACTGGTAGGGAAGGGAAGGGCCATGGAAATCATTATGACAGCGGATATGATAACGGCTCCAGAGGCCCATCAATATGGACTTGTTAATCATATTACCAGTCAGGAAAATTTGTTGATTAAGGCAGAAGAAATTTTAAACAAAATTATCACACGTGCACCGCGTGCTATTTCATCGGCCATCATCGCCATCAACGCTGGTACAAAAAATGGCGCAAGTGGATTCGAAACCGAGTTGGAAGAATTTTCAAAATGCTTCACTACAAAGGATTTACAAGAGGGAATTTCAGCATTTTTGCAAAAGCGGAAGCCTGTTTTTAAAGGAGAATAATTCAATTTTTAATTAACGAAATAACAATTTCAGCTATAACTTTTATCGTACAAAAAACGTATGATAACATTATCGTATAAATTAGTACATTAGTATGCGAATAACATACATAAAACCCTATCGTAAACAGTTATATCAGGTATGAAAAAAATACTCATCATCGATGATGAAGTGAATGTTGCTTTATTGCTTTCAAAATTTCTGGCGCGCAATGGTTTTGATGTAACCAGTGCCTCCACGGGCACCAGTGGGATGGAATATCTTAAAACAGGAAATTTTAATCTTGTATTATGCGATTTCAGGCTTGAGGATACTGACGGCCGCGAAATGCTAAGAAATATAAAAACCCAATATCCAAAAACCGGTGTTATCATCATTACAGGCTATTCGGATATTAAAATGGCTGTTGAGTTAATAAAAATGGGCGCTTACGATTATATCACAAAGCCCCTGTATCCTGATGAAATTTTAAATACCATAACTAAAGCTATAGAAACGCACCATGCTTTGGTTGAGGATAAGGAAGTAGAGACTGTTAGCAACGATAAAACTAATAAGGAAAATAAGAAAACAGCCTTCGCTGGTGAATTTGTATTAGGAGTAAGCCGGGTTTCAAAAGAATTGCAGCGCCAGATAGAATTGGTGGCGCCTACCAATTATAGCGTAATAATAATGGGCGAAAGCGGTACCGGTAAAGAATCGGTTGCCAAAAGTATCCACCTTAACAGCCCGCGTCACAACCAGCCATTTATTGCGATGGACTGCGGTTCGCTTACAAAAGAATTGGCACAAAGTGAATTTTTTGGTCACGAAAAAGGCTCATTTACAGGTGCCTTATATACTAAAATAGGCCATTTTGAAATGGCAAACGGAGGCACGTTGTTTTTGGACGAAGTGGGAAACCTTTCTTATGAAATTCAGGCCGCTCTATTAAGGACTGTGCAGGAGCGAAAGGTTAAAAGAATTGGAAGCACCAAAGAAATAAGCCTTGATGTACGCATTATTATAGCTACTAATGAGAATTTGCAGGAGAGCATTATTAAAGGAAGGTTCAGAGAAGATCTGTACCATCGTTTTAATGAATTCAGTATTTACATACCGCCCCTGCGCGAGCGTGGCAGCGATATTATGTTGCTGGCAGATCATTTTTTAAAATTAGCCAATCACGAACTTGGCCGCAATGTGGCGTCCTTCTCGCCAGAAGTTGTAGAGTGTTTTATGAACTATCGTTGGCAGGGTAATATCCGCGAAATGAAAAACGTAGTTCGCAGGGCTACCTTGCTTACAGAAGGTTCTGAAATAACCATGAAAACTCTGCCGCTCGAGATTTCTAACTTTAAAATACCAGTATTTG
>DASXMZ010000086.1:0-2712 GCA_036495385.1 Mucilaginibacter sp.
TTGTATCGCAGCCGCTACGGCCGGTAAAGGAGCTGAAAGATTTTAAAAAAGTATTCTTGCAGCCGGGTGAGAGCAGGCGGATTAGTTTTACGGTCAATCGTGATATGTTATATTTTTATAATGACGACCTGGAATACATTACACAACCCGGCGATTTCCAGGTAATGATTGGTAGTTCGTCCGATGATATCAGGCTGAAAAGAACCTTTGAATTGACTAATTAAAGTTTGATTACCTACTCTCGCAGTAATACCTGCATTGTTTTTTTAGGTTGTAAATCCGACATAAAATAGGCCATACTATGTGTTTTAAGGGAGAAAAACGCAAAATTTATGTCGAATGTGTTATCCATAAAACGATAACTTTTTTGAGCAGTTATCGTATAACGGGTGTAAATGTGAATAAAGATTATTTAATTAACCAACCTAACCAATAAGAATCCAATGGACATTATAGCTGCCCCACGTAATATCTATTCTTACCTCATGAAGAAAGATGTCATTTCGGATTTCGGAAAGAAAATATTTATAAACAATTTTTATTATAGGACTAGTAGTTATTCTAAAGCAATCCTTAGTGAGTATGCTAATTTTTCCAACTACGTACACATTTTTGATGATACTTCGAAGTTAAGTACAATGCAAACGGAGACCGCCATTCAGAAGAATATGATTGGCGCCGACGCTAAAAGTATCATAGATAAACATGGCAAGCCTGAATTCATTTATAAAGAAAACGATATCTCTGTGTTCGTCTATAAATGGAAATTTAACAGTTTGAAAACCCGCTGCGAGATACATTTATTCAGAAATAAGGTTTTCCTGATCAATTATACCTATAATCAACTCAATCAGAGTGAAAGAAGTTACGTGTTAGAAACGCTTAGCAATAAGTATATAGGTAAGGTACTCACTGAAGCTGAGATGTTCCAAAGTAAAATTTGTGACAAAGAGAATAATGTTTTATTTGTTGACGATTTTATGCAGGGCTTAAAGGTAACTTACCTGAGCAGTTGCGAGGCTGATTGGTATGAAGCGATGAAAGCAGAAATGAACATTCGGAAAAATAAGCTCAATGAAAAAATGAAAAAAGCTGAATGCAGATTTATTGATAGCTTGTAAAAGAACTCATCATATTTTAGCCGTCCTTTAAGGGCGGCTTTTTTTATTTCCCGCATTATTTAAATTGCAATTCTTAGGGGAGATTTTTTAACGTTCATAAATAATTGCAGTTTTGTTGGTGTGTTATTAATGGATTGATAAAAATTATCTGAAAGCTAATTTATTATAGAAAAAAACTATAAGCTATCAATTTTTACAATTTCAAAGCCTTTTTAAAAGCTGTATCTTTGCAAAAAAAAGACTTAAATATTGAAAATATGATAACTATAGGGCAAAAATTTCCTGAATTTTCTAAAACAGCCGTTGTAAGTATTGAAAAAGGCAAAGAATTTGAAACCATTACTTCTGAGTATTTGGTTAATGATGATAACGTTTGGACCGTAATGTTTTGGTGGCCAAAGGATTTCACTTTTGTTTGCCCGACTGAAATTGCTGAATTCAATAAAAATTATGGAGAATTCCGCGACCGTGAAACGCGTTTGATCGGTGCTTCTACCGATACGGAATTTGTTCATGCGGCTTGGAGAAGAAACCATGATGACCTGCGTGATCTTAAATTTCCTATGCTGGCTGACACCTCAAAATCACTGGCCGAAGAATTAGGTATTCTTGAACCGAAGGAAAAAATTGCTTACCGCGCTACTTTTATAATTGACCCTCAGGGCATTATTCGCTGGGTGTCTGTTAATGACCTGAGCGTTGGCCGCAACGTTAAGGAAGTGCTGCGCGTGCTGGACGCTTTACAAACTGACGAGCTTTGCCCTTGCAACTGGGTTAAAGGTGAAGAAACTTTAACAGTATAATTTTGTTAAGATCATTATCCCCGTATCAACCACGATGCGGGGATTTTTTATTCATAGGATTTTAAGATAATGAACGAATCGACTGAAATAGTAAATGAAATATTAGGCAGCCTCGGTGTGGATACAGCATATCGTACGGATAGTCTTACGCTGCTTGAAAAAGGTGAATCGCGCTACTTGCGAGACATGAAGCTTAACTTCGCCAGTACGCTCACATCAGAGCATCTGAATACAAAAGAATGTGCATTGCTTGGACTTGCCACTGCTGTGAATAACAACAACTCACCATTGACCCAATTCTTCACCCGCTATGCGGAAGTGCAGGGGGCGACAGCTGAAGAGACAGGCGAAGCCGTAGGCTGTGCTTCGTTACTGGCATCAAATAACGTCTTTTATCGCTTCCGCCACTTTACTCAGAAGGAAAAATACGGGCAGATACCTGCACGCATACGCATGCAGCTAATGATGAAGCCTATAACCGGAAAGGAATTTTTTGAACTGATGAGCCTGGCTATATCGGCGGTTAATGGTTGTGAAATGTGTGTGAATGCTCACGAAGATTCTCTGATCAAACTTGGCACCACCGAAGAACGCATTTTTGATGCTGTACGTATAGCTTCCATTGTAACGGCGGTAGGGAAGGTGATCTATTAAAGCAGAATATTGATTATGGCCATTCGAAAGGATGGCCCTTTTTGTTCAATGGCATTATCAAACGGAATATATTCCTATCTTTGGCCCCGATTAGTTTTTAAAAAAAATCCTAATAATTATCATCTCCAAATGTG
>DASXMZ010000087.1:0-12262 GCA_036495385.1 Mucilaginibacter sp.
TTGCATTCGCTACGATTAAAACTTTTTTGCCAGCTGGCGTTTTGAAGGCCACATTTGGTAACGTTTCATTTTCGTCGGATGCAATACGGGTTGAGCCAGGTCGCACAAATTTTGAAGCATGGGCCACAGAATAATAGGCTATATTCCTGGTTACTTTGTCCCCGTCAATAGTTACTGCTCCCTGGCACGACGGACACCCACCCCTATCGGTGTATGGCTTGTATTGCGGATCGGCAGCCAGGTTCCATTCCAACACCACCTTGCTCCAGTTGCGCGTTGCACCAATTATCAATCGCTTTACCGGGTTTACAATGTTGATGTTTGGGCTATTTTCATGTTCAACAACCATTTGTTCGGTGAAATAGATGTTTTTGTTTGGATAAGCATCGTGAACAGTAGTAAGCGCTTCAATTTTACCGCCATACAGGTGAAAGCCTGAGCCATCTACATATTTATTGGCTTTGGGATCATTTAGTATGGAGATCGGATAATCCGGCCTGTCGGCATTATGATCATAGATAATGATTTTTGTGGTGATCTTGGCAGCTTTAAAAGCCGGGCCAAGGTGATTCTTGATAAAGTCGGCCTCATCAGGCGCTACCAAAAGTAAACTGGGATTATTTCCGGGATGAAGCGGCTCGTTCTGAACGGTTATAGCGTTGATGGTAATACCATGGGCTTTCATTTGCTGTATATACTTCACCAGGTATTTTGCATATACCGGGTAAAGTTCGGGTTTTAAGCGCCCGCCGCGGGTATCTCCATTGGTCTTCATCCATGCCGGCGGCGACCACGGCGAACCCAATATTTTAATATGCGGATTAATGCGCAGTATCTCTTTCAGCACTGGTATTACATCGTTTTTGTCAGGGCCAAGATCGAAATGTTTTAAATCTGGGTCAGTTTGTCCCTCGGGCATGTCATCATATGAAAAAACCCGTTCATTAAGGTCGGACGAACCAATACTTAGCCGTAGGTAGCTTACGCCGATGTTGTCGCCATCCCACGCAAATATATTTTTCAATAACTCGGCGCGACTTGAAGCACTCATCTTTATGATATGCCCGGCGCTGCCTCCTGTTAAAGCAAAACCAAAGCCATCGATATGCTGATAGGTTTGCGCGTCACTCACAGTTATGGTGGCATTTTGGTTTGTGGCAGCGGTAAATTTTAAAGGTTGAGCCTGTTTTTCAAACAAAGCAGAACGGTCGTTTTTGGTAAGCCAAATTGCGGCCTCGGGTGCATTTTGAGCTTTTGCTGAAGCAACAAATAAAACAAGGATTACCCAAATATGCAGTGGGTGGTGCTTTTTATTCATAGTATGAGATTTAAGCTAAGCCAATGGCAAAGCCGGTTTATAAAGAAGCACTAATGTAAACGAAAGCCGTGGGAATGTTAAAAAATATTTGGTGTTACCACACGGAAGATTGTAAAATTAGTATGACAAGATGGGATTCAATGACATCAAAATGTGTGCCTAGTCGATGACTAAAAAAAAACAGCTAACCACGAAAATTGACTTACAGAAACAGTTGATCGACAGTAAACCAAAAGATAAATTGAAATGCGATTTTAAATATTGAAATTTACATCTCCATATAAACTGTATTCAATAGGAGATTACTTCCGAATTTATAACTATGATGATTTTGCCTGAAGCTTATAAGCAAACCCTTCTGACTTTGAAAAATAGGATTCGACAAGCGCAGTCCACCATAATCCTTACGGCGAATATTCAAATACTAACGATTTATTGGGAAATAGGTGAATTTGTTGTTGAACTGGAAAAACAAAAGGATTGGGGAAGTAAAGTTATAGATCAATTATCGGCGGATTTGAAAAATGAGTTCCCTGAACTTAAGGGTTTGTCTTCCAGAAATCTTCGTTATATGCGTAATTTTTATGTCAACTGGCCGGAGTTATCTTTATCGCGACAAAATGGCGGGTTGCGAATAAGCGATATAATTTTGCAACAACCTGTTGCAAAATTGCCTTGGGGTCATATCTGCGTCCTTAATGATAGGACTAAAACTATTGAATAGCGTAGTTTTTACGCTTCTAAAACGGCAGAAAATAATTGGAGCCGTAATATGTTATTGAATCAAATAGATTCCAATCTATTTGAACGCCAAGGGAAATTGCAGCACAATTTCAAGAAAGCTTTACCTGAAGTACATGGTGACTTGGCCAATGAATTATTTAAAGATCCATACAAATTTGACTTTTTACAACTATCTGAAGAAGCTAAAGAAAGAGACTTGGAAGACGCATTGATAACACACTTACAAAAATTTTTGATTGAATCAGGAAAAGGATTTGCTTTCTTAGGGCGTCAGGAACGATTAGAAAAAGGTGGTAACGAATACTTCATTGACTTGCTATTTTACCATACAAAACTACATAGTTATGTGGCTCTAGAATTGAAGACCGGTGAATTTAAGCCAGAATTCGCGGGAAAAATGAATTTTTATCTATCCGTTATCGACGATGATTTACGATCTATCGGCGATAATCCATCTATCGGGTTAATTCTTTGTAAAAATAAAAACAAAATCACAGCAGAATATGCGTTAAGAGACATACATAAACCTATGGGAATAGCGGAATACCAATTTACAGATGCCATTCCTCAAAATTTGAAAGATGAATTACCAAGTATAGAAGATCTGGAATTTGAGATGGAAAAAACCATTGAAATCATTCAAAAACCATATGAAAAACAATTAGATAAACTAAAGGCACTCATATCTAATTTAAATCATGAAGAGCTTCAGGAAAAAATAAATGATAAAGCAGTTTTTAAGCTTTTTAACGAAATACTGCCACGAATCCTCGAGAAATCCGATCATATTTTAAAAAAAAACATATATCCTCTATTTGACTCACATACACTAAGCAGAACGATTAATCACGATTCATTTGACTTTTACACTTCGGTTGATCTGGAAATGATGTTGAAGAAAGCCAATATCAATCAAATTGGATTAACCATTCGACTTAAGGGTTTTAAGAAAGCAGGCACAAAGGCATTTTCAATTAATAACGATTTTCTAATTCGACTTTACGACTATTACTACGAAATTGGTAGCACAATTGAAAACTCTTGGTACAAACGCTTATATCATCAACAATGGGATGAAAAAGACATCGAACAAATGTCAGAAACGTGGGTAGAAAAAATAATAGAAGAAATAACGAATAGAATCGAATTTATTTCTTCGAAGCAATAATTTTCACGTCACTAATAAAGAAGTTCGATGTAGATCTGCTTAATACAAGACAAGCCAAATAGTGACTAGATTTGCTTTTGGTTACCAGTTATAAACATTTTTAATTAACTATATCAACCTAATCATTACCTACCAATATATCCAATCGACCTTAAAAAGTCGTTTTCCCTTTTGAAAGCATCCGCGATGTCAGCAGGATCACTGTCAAAGTCTTTATATTGAATTTTAATGTTTCTTGTTAACAAATGGCCAACCCCGGGATAAACATATAATGTACATTTTGCACCTGCCTTTACCGCCGCATCTCGGAATGCTATTGCGTCTTTGGCATATACGATGCTATCCTGCTCGCCCTGGATAATCAGCGTTGGCGGCAGTTTTTTGCTGATGTATTCTGAAGGAGAATAACTCGCCGGGTCACCCTTATCCTTCATCAACGCATCGAAATAACTGTCATGTGCCATATTGAGTGCCGGCGAAAATAAAAGCATGGCATTTGGTCGTGACTTATACGGGATCTTAGCGCCATTAATGGATGGTATCGTAGCCGCAGCAGCAACAAGATGGCCCCCCGCAGAAACTCCATAACCTACAACACGTTTAACATCAATTCCGAATTTCTTCGCGTTGTTACGAACCCACGCAAAAGCAGCACAGGCATCGTCCACACCTTCAACCGGTGATAATCCATTATTTGCCAGGCGATAATCCACAGCAATTGCAACTATCCCACTATCCGCCAATTGCTTGGCTCTTCCAAACATCCATGATGCATCACCTAGCCGCCAGGCGCCACCATGAAACAGGAGAATTGCCGGGCGCAATTTTCCTTTTGTCGCCGGTAAAAAAACATAAGCCTTCAGTGAATCTTCACCAATCTGCCGATAAACAAATAAATCCGCCTTTGAAATACCAGCTTGGCCAAATAAAGTGGAGGCCGATAAGAACAAGCAAAATAGGGTTGAAAGCAAAAGTCTGGTGCGGTTGATATTGTTATTTTGAATCCTTACAGAAGATGATTTAAATTACTGAACGTTGCACAGCACCCTAAAAATTTCTAAACCTGTTCAACCCGGTGTAGCGCCAATTTAAAATGTTTATAGTCTTGCGTCTAACCCAAAAGCCCAAATCCGACTTTAGACTTAGGACTCAAGACTTATAGACTTTACAACAGTTATTTATCTTCCTTTTTCCGGCTGTTAAAATCAAACATCCTGGAAATGGTAAAGCCTAAGCGGAATTGCCCATTTGTATATTTTGTTTGCGTATCATTGAGATAATTGATCTCGCCAACGGCCCTGGAATTGGTGACATTTATCGTAAAGACGTGTCCTCCGGTTTCAATTTCAAGACCTAAACCCAGGGGATCTGTAAAAGAAGCGTTGTTTTGCCTGAAAGACGAGAAAGGATGCGCATAATCAACAATAAGGCCCATGTGCTTTGATACCTTCAATACACCGGTGGCGGAAACAGCCAAAAAACTTTCTTCATTACCTGGCACAGTAGGATATGGTTGATTATTGATTACATAAGAAGGCGCCACCTGCAATGAAAATATCGAACAAATCTTCCGGGCAAAAATAGCCTGCGCAAAATAAGAGACCCTGTCGGCAAAAGTAGGATATGTAACAAATCCGTATGGTCTTACGCCTGCCTCGCCGATTACAGTAATGGCGAGCGGCGAACCATTAGTAGTTTGATGGAGTATGGCATATTTTAACTCTAAATCAGCCAGGCCGCCAATGGTAGTTCTTCCTATATCGATATTCAGGTTATTAGTCAGGCCATATTCAAATCCGATATAAACATCGGCCACGGCATCAAGTCCAAAAAAAGTCTGACCACCGCCGTGTGGGCCGGCGAAATCGCCGAAGCGGTGAATTACTAAGAAATTCAGATTTTTCTTTTTTACGGTTTCGGTAGTTTGCGATAAAATCAACCGTGAAGATCTAAAAATAACAACGCGCTCATTCTTATTATCAGTGCTTAATGAATTCAGTAATGAATCGGCAGCATTGCCGGCCGCAGCAGCTTTTGTTGAATTATTTTTTTTCTTCGAACTGGTGTCAGTTTTCTGCGCTATCAAATTTATGCTTATGGTCAGAAAGCTTATTAAGATTAGGTATTTTTTCATTTTATTTTACGGGTTATGGGTTAAGTGGTCTTTTATTTAGCCGGACTATTTTTAGTATAGCTTGCAGAAACGTTTATCTGAATGCTTTCGGCAATGTTGTGAAAAACAATACGTGGGATTTCTATGTGGTGGTCGGCACATTTCACCATAAATTCCGATGTCATGTTTATTGTTCCGCCGCTTACGGTCACCTTGCCCGGAATCGATCTGTTTTGTGTTACTCCGTGAACCGTGAGGTCGCCAACAACGGTTACCTGGTAAGTTCCATCTTTCGATGCATCAATATGTTCCTTTATTTTTCCTTTAAAAGTGGCTTTGGGATATTTATCACTTTCCATATAGTCTGAATTAAAATGTTCCTGCATTCTTGCTTTTTCAAACTGAAAAGATTTCATAGACGCACTAAAATCCAGCTCGCCGGTGGATGCGTTGTAAACAGACGCTCCTGTTGTAGTTGTAGCTTTAATATCCTCTATCGGCGCCGAAGAAAAAAGCGTGATTTTGGCATTTCTGCATACGTAGAGGTCCTCTCCTGTTTGGTAATTAAAACTGCTCCACGCAAGTAAAATAACAATGATAAACTTCATTTTTCAAGGGTTTTTGATTAATTAATATTCAAGTCTAATCCTGCCGCAATACAAGTAATTTGTAGTTTTAACGGCTGTATGCGGTATCGGCAAATACGTGTTAGGGGGTACAGTTGTAAGAGTTATGCCCATATTTAAATCAAGCCACATTAACAGTAATTGTATTATAGTTCATTCCGTTGTTATAGCTCCCGGTACTCATGGCATATGTTTCTGTCTTCAATATCATTTGCTTAAGTTTCTGCCTGGCTTTATGCAGGTTTGATTTGGATGTTCCGGCATTTATATGGAGCATTTTGCCTATTTCCTCGTGCGAGTAGCCCTCAATAGCAAAAAGATTAAATACTGTTCTGTAAGCCTGGGGTAATTGTTTTACCATTGCCAAAAGATCATTATAGTTTAGGTTTTTGTCGACCAGATCATCATCACTTATATGTTCGGCCTTTTCGATATCTTCGGTATATGCCATTTTTAAATTTGAGCGGTAATAATCAATTGAAACATTCATCATAATTTTCCCTAACCAGGCTGTAAATGGCCTCTCCATGTCAAAATGGTCTATTTTGGTAAAAACTTTAAAAAAGCCCTGATTCATTACTTCGGCTGCTTCTTCGCGGCTATTGGTATATCGTAGACAAATTCCCATTGAGAAGCTGTAAAATGCTTTGTATAACATTTTTTGACATTTCCTATCCTGTTTTATACAACCCCTGATCAGTTGATGTAACACCTCTTCTCCCATATGGGTATTTTGTTGATATTAGTTTGAGTGCCCTGTTTAATTATCATCACGGAGACCGATAAAAAAAGGTTGCCTGCAATTTCTACAAGGGTTGATTTATTTGTAATTACCTGATAGTAAATGAATTATTTTTTTTAAAGATATTGGTTGATCGTCAGACCGAGAATTAAAATAGCCGCAACCAACGGTTTTTTCTCAATATTTATCATCCAAGGCAACCTTCGCAAAGAAATGAACGATATTGTTAGTGGACAGCGACGTGTAATAAGCCTCTTAAAAAGGCTGTGAATATCAAACTAAACACATTAAAATGGTTCCTATCTCTATCATTATAATTACAAAAAATGAGGCCGATATTATTTCAAAATGCATAGCCATGGCCAGGCGAATTACAGATGATATAGTTATAATTGATAGCGGCAGTGTGGACGACACATTGGAGATTGCCATAGAATTTGGCTGCAGGGTTTACAGGGAAACCTGGAACGGTTACGGAGCAAACAAAAATAAAGGAATTGATGCGGCTAAGTATGACTGGATATTGAGCATTGATGCTGATGAAATTCCCGACGAGGAATTAATCTGTTCACTCCACCAACAGGAATTTGACAACCCTGCAGTGGTATACGATATTAAATTCCGGTCGTATTTTGGCACAAAACCCATTCGCTTTGGAAGTTGGGGGCGTGATCATCATATCAGGCTTTTTAACCGTAAGTTGGTGAAATGGTCGGAAACGGTTGTGCATGAAACATTAACAATGCCTGATAACATAGAGAAAACTAAATTAGCGGGCAGTATGCACCATTTTTCGGTGAAAGACCTTTTTGAATATGAGCGTAAATGCGCTTATTATGCAAGACTGTCAGCCCAAAAATACTTCCAAAACGGAAAGAAAGTAAATGCTGTAAAGCTATATGTTTCCCCGGTATTTGGGTTTTTGAAGAATTATATTGTATTCTTAGGTTTTTTAGATGGTCGCGAAGGCTGGCATATAGCTAAAACTACTTTTAAAAACACCCATCGAAAATATTTTTATCTAAGTGAGATAACACGTTCCCCTGACAACAAAAATCCGGTTGATACGGGCGTTGTAGTAGAATATGATTACTTTTCCTAAAAATTAGAATAATTTACCAGTAAGGAATGAAAGGAAAACTGGTACAAAACCTCTCCGCAAATTTTTCCCAGCTAATTCTAAACCAGGTATTTGGCGTCGGAATTTTTTATGTCCTGTCAACCGGACTTGACAAAAGTAGTTTTGGACAAATAAATCTTGCTTTAGCGCTGCTTTTAGCAGTCTTTAATATATTATCCTTCGGCATAGATCAACTCATTATCAAAAAAATTGCCGCCGGTCAGTATTTACCATCTGTGCTTTCACTTTACATTATTCATGTTCTTTTTACCGGGCTTCTTTTTTACGGACTCCTTTTTGGTGGCTTTATCCTTTTTCCACATGGTGGCAATATATATGGCATTATTCTATTAATCGGGATTGGTAAACTGATGATCTTTTTTTCAACCCCGTTTAAGCAGGCTGCCAGCGGCCTGGAAAAATTTAAGTTGCTGGGTTACATGTCGGTTATATCAAATTTTATCCGTTGCTGCGGATTGATCCTTTTGGTATTATTTCATAATTTAAGTGTACGCTATATCATCATGATATTTATAGGTGGCGATGTTGTCGAGTTGTCGCTTTGTATATTCTTGTTTTATAGTTCCACAAATGCGCCTTTAACTATAACCTGGAGCCGTAAAAATTATTTTAAACTGCTTAATGAAGCATTGCCGCAAACAGGGGTCGTATTAATCACATCGGCGCTGGCCCGGTTTGATTGGTTGTTTATCGGCTTCATGGTTTCGGCAATCAAACTTGCCGAATATAGCTTTGCCTATAAAGTTTTTGAAATCTCAACGCTGCCTTTGCTGGCAATTGCACCTTTGCTCTTACCCCGTTTTACAAAGTTATTTCAGCAAAATACTATCCCAATTGTTAAGTTAAAATTATTGGTACGCATTGAAATGGTCATTGCCGCATTCGTTGGGTTATTGTTAAACATATGCTGGAACCCGATAATCGACAAGATAACCTCGGGTAAGTATGGGGCTATAAATACTAAAACCATCTTTATTTTGTCTTTGTGTATGCCCTTTCTCTATCTCAATAATTTTTTATGGACTATAAATTTTGCCAAGGGGCGACTAAAAATGATTCTTGCCTCCTTTATAATTACATTTTTGGTAAATGTAGTTGGGGATATTTTGCTGATTCCATTTTTTAAGAATGAAGGCGCCGCATTTGCATTTTTGGCGGCCTGCGTGGTCCAAACCATCTTTTACATTAAAAAAACCAATATTCCCGAACTTAATAATAGTTGGTATTCGCTGGTTATATGCACTTTTTGTGCATTAATTAGCGGGTTTATTACCAAAACAATTTTAAAAGACAGCTGGGAGGCAATTCCTGCCGCCGTTGTCCTTTACATTATACTTCTTTTTGCCACCATGCAACTCCGGCTAAAAGACCTGATAAATTTTAAACAGCTATTCCACTAGCGAAAAAATTTAAGCGGCAGTCAGGCAACCATTTCCACACTTAGTCAGTAATTACTCATGATAGAATAACTATTGAAAATAACTTTTTTTAAGCTTTTTAACGAAATTCCGTATGGCGTTTACTATTGCTGATTTTAAATTAAAAAAAGTAATAAACTACGTGGACTGGAAATTGCTTGTTTTTTTATTGCTCTTTTTAAATGTAAAACTGGCAATAAAAATCCCTGCCATTGCTATAATTTATTTGCTGCAATTCAATTTTAAATTTGGCTTTAGTTTTAAGAATTCCCGGCTGCCTTTTTTTTACCTACTAATAATTGCAATTGCTGTAATTAATTTTTTCATTACCAAAAGCTATACAAATAGCAATTACCTGATGGTTTTTGTTACCGGGATAGGCTTTTGGCTAGTATGCATTTTGGCGGTCCACCAGGTTAAGTTATCGGTTGAAAATAATGATGTGGAAATTATCCGGACAACCGTGCTGGCTTTTTTTGTGATCAACGCTGTTATTTCGTTTTATAACATCGGCCATATCATTTTGGAAACGGGAGCTATTAACCCATACCGGTACCAGGGGCAGTATCAAAAATACTTTATCGGCACCGGCGACTATATCCGCGGCGCAACCTTCGATATTTCAACAACAAATGCAATTTTAAATGCTTTTGGCGTAGTCTATTTTCTGACCCGGAAGAATGCGTTAATGGTGTGTATTTGCATGGTGATTTTGCTTTTAACGGGCAGCAATTTTATTAACCTCGCGTTATTGGTCGTCCTGGCGTATCTGTTTATTTTCAAAAGCTCGAAAGATCAAAAAAGCCTCATCGTAGTCTGCCTGATGTTTTTGGTTGTCTTTATGGCTAAGGTATCGCCGCAAAATAATATGTACACCTACGAAACCGTAAAAAATATCATCCATCCGCCACGACCGCCGTTTCCAAAGGTCGCCATTGCCAAGATTGACAGCTTTACTTACGATGAAAAAACAAAGAGGAAAATAGCTAAAGATTATCTTGACAGTGTTAAAAGAGCACAAAAGAAAAAGCAGGTATATCAACCGTTTCAAATGGCCATTCGCAATATCCTTAAAACTGATCAGGGGAGGATACTGCCGGTAAAACCTGACATTAATACCCCGCCATATCAAACCCCAACCGATACGTCGGTTGAACGAAGAAAACTCCTGGCTTTTATCGATACCCACAAAGCCAGCCTGGCAATATCCGGCAGAAAAAATTATGAACCCGAAATGCCTGGCAAGGCAATCGGTCTGCTACAAACCGTAAAATTTTTAGACCAGCATCCTTCCAAAATAATTGCAGGCGATGGGGTGGGTAATTTCTCATCAAAGCTTGCTTTCAAAGCAACCGGGCTCGGTTTTGACGGCGGTTTCCCGGCAAAATACGCATACATCAGCAATGAGTTTTTGATAAACCATCTGGATGTATATCTCAATTTCTTTAGTAAAAAGGTAGGATTGCACACTGTAACTAATAATCCGTTTTCGGTTTATGATCAATTACTGGCCGAATATGGCTTGGTGGGCTTGTTTACCTTTCTGATTTTTTACCTGGGATTTTTTGTCAAACATCTTAAAAAACTCACCTATGGAATTCCCATACTGATGCTGATGATGGCCGCATTTTTTATCGATTACTGGTTTGAGCGGCTGTCGGTGCTGATATTTTTTGAATTGCTGTTGTTGCTCAATATTAAAGAAAACACTTATTCAAAACAGACAAACTATGAGCATCAATAATCCAAAACTGACTGTTTTAATGCCGGCATATAACGCGGCCAAATACATAGGCGAAGCTATAGCCTCTGTATTGGAACAGTCGTTTGTTGATTTTGAACTTTTAGTGGTTAACGACGGGTCCACCGATGAAACCGCCAAAATTGTACGCTCATTTAACGATCCGCGCATTGTGCTTATCAACCAGGAAAATAAAGGTATCGCAGCAGCTTTGAACCTTGGCCTCACCTATGCCCATGCACCTTATGTGGCGCGGTTTGATGCTGACGATATATGCCTCAAAAACAGGTTAAAAATTCAATATGATTTTATTACCGCTTATCCGCAGTATAGCATAGTAGGCTCAGCGGCTGATTATATTGACGCAGACGGGCATTACATTTTTACCCATCACCCGGCAGGACATCTTAACGAAGAAATACAGCAGCTTAAGTATTCAATATGTCCATTTATACATTCGAGCGTACTTTATAAAAAGGACGTTATTGTAAACAATGGCGGATACAATGAACACGCCTATACTTATGAAGATCATTTTTTATGGATGAACATCCTGAAAAATGAAAAGGCTTGCAACCTGTCGCAGCCGCTTATTAAAGTAAGACTTAACCCCGAGTCAGTAACCATTGATGAGCGATGGCATTCGCGCAAGTTCCTTTCCATAAAGTATTCAACGTTAAAAAAAGGAAGTATCACTGAAGCCGAGGGGCGGGAATTGTATAACATCAGCGGAAAGCGCCATTCGCCTAAAATAAAGGAGGGCGCTTATTATGCCCTGTGCGGCAAAAAATACCTGCTCAATAATTACCAGCCCAAAAAGGCCAGGTTTAATATGGTCAGGGCAATATCGCTTCATCCCTTCCGGCTTGATAACTACCTATTATTTACTGTGAGCTATTTGCCGGAAAGATTTATTACCTGGCTGCATAAATTTAATCTGAACGGATAATTCAAAGATGGAAAAGATTATGAAAGTAGCCTTTATAGCAAGATCGACATTATATAGTATACCGGGTGGTGATACCGTACAGGTTATGCAAACGGCACATCAACTGGTTGAATTGCAAATTGATGTTAATATTATGTTGTCTGATAAGGAAATAAATTACAACGACTATGATCTGCTGCATTTTTTTAATATCACACGTCCGGCGGATATTCTTTACCACAGTAAAAAGTCAAAAAAGCCCTTCGTTGTTTCAACTATATTATGTAACTATAGTGAATATGACAAATATCACCGCAAAGGCA
>DASXMZ010000088.1:0-1568 GCA_036495385.1 Mucilaginibacter sp.
CGGGCAAATTCTGCGAATAAACATTTTCATTATTCGCAATAAACATCACAAAAGTTAATAAATTTAGTAACCACGGGGCTTTAAAAGTCATAAAATGATTACCATTTATGCATAATAAATATCAAGTCTGCTAATTACACGAATTAATAATTTAACAACGTAATATTAGTGTTACTATTTCGTAAAGTTTTACAGAATTTAACTTTTACATATTTAATAATTTAACCCATTAGAAAAGGGTATAAATTATTAAAATGACAATTACATTTAACTTTCAAGAAAACAATTTGGATAAATATGGGATTTTAAGGCATTTCTTAAACTTAGAGAAATAAATCTGTAGATTCTGTAGATTATGTAAAACCCAAAAAATGTCAAAATCGCAGATAAAACCAAACTCTTCTTTGAATATTTGCTGACGTTAGACGGGTTTCTAGAATTCAGTGTTTTGATTGCTGTTTGTAATTGAGGCTATTTATAAATGCGATCAAATTATCCTTTTTTTTAATTGTTAGGTAAAGGGAATCTGCCGATAGGGTTTGATTTTCAACATCGATACCCATGCCTCTCTCCGCCATCATTATAAAAGTTTAACGTGTTTATACAGTAACTCCAGAATGATTTAACAACTTTGTAAGCAGACTATCAACAAATCTCATCAAAACAAAAATCCATACCCAACACCCACCCCAATAATTTTCTGTAATTTGCTTCACCAGTCAAAGCAATTATGCCAACGGTACCTCTTCGCAGTGCGGTGGGTAAATGGATCATGGTTTCGGCCATACTGGCCTCTTCTATGGCTTTTATTGATGCTACAGCGCTGAACGTGGTTTTGCCTGCACTGCAAAAAGGTTTGCAGGCAAGTGGGGCCGATCTGTTTTGGATACTAAATGCCTACCTACTGATGCTGGCCTCGCTGATATTGATCGGTGGTTCACTGGGCGACAAGCTGGGGCGCAAAAAAATATTTATGGTCGGCATCTTTATTTTTATATGCGGCTCTGCAGCCTGCGGGTTTTCGCCGGGGGTAACTTATCTCATCGTATTCCGGATCATACAGGGCATAGGCGGCGCTTTAATGATACCGGGGAGCCTATCGCTCATCTCGTCATCCATCAACCCAAACGAAAGAGGAAAAGCCATCGGCACATGGTCGGCGTTTACAACCGTGGTAACCATGGGCGGGCCGGTTTTGGGCGGGGCTTTAGCCGATGCCGGTTTATGGCGCTATATATTTTTTATTAATGTGCCTATTGGCATTGCGGCATTGGTAATGCTATGGCAGCGGGTGAGTGAAACCAGGGACGAAGAAAGCAATCACGCTATAGATTTTAACGGCGCTGCCGCTATAGCCCTGGGCCTTGTCTCGCTTACTTTTGGTTTCCTGCGGATACCTGCAGTGGGACTTTATAACTGGCAGGTATATATACCGTTAACCGGAGGGGTATTGTTGCTGATGGTTTTTATTGGTGTTGAAATGAAGAGCAATCACCCTATGGTACCCCTGCAATTATTTGCAAATGCTACTTTTACCGGGGCCAACCTGCTTACCTTATTTTTATATG
>DASXMZ010000089.1:0-8746 GCA_036495385.1 Mucilaginibacter sp.
ATCAATTTTACTGTGATGGTAACGTTATCACCAGGCATAACCATTTCTACACCTTCGGCCAATGAAATTTCACCGGTAACGTCAGTAGTACGGAAATAGAATTGCGGACGGTATTTATTGAAGAATGGAGTATGACGGCCACCTTCAGCTTTTGATAATACGTAAACTTCTGCTTTAAAATCAGTGTGTGGAGTTACAGAACCTGGTTTGCAAATAACCATACCACGACGGATATCAGTTTTTTCAATACCACGTAACAATAAACCTACGTTGTCACCAGCTTCACCTCTATCAAGGATCTTACGGAACATCTCAACACCTGTAACAGTTGATTTTAAGTTTTCAGCACCCATACCAAGGATGTCAACCTGCTCACCAGAGTTGATTACACCACGCTCGATACGACCAGTTGCTACGGTACCACGACCAGTGATCGAGAATACGTCTTCAACAGGCATAAGGAAAGGCAAATCAGTTAAACGCGGAGGGATGGGAATGTGTGCATCAACAGCATCCATTAACTCCATAATTTTACCAACCCATTTTGGATCAGCGTTCAAACCACCAAGGGCAGAACCTTGAATCACAGGGATATCATCACCTGGATATTCGTAGAATGATAATAATTCACGAATTTCCATTTCAACCAATTCTAATAATTCCGGATCATCAACCATATCCACTTTGTTCATAAACACAACTAACGAAGGCACACCTACCTGGCGGGCTAACAATATGTGTTCACGTGTTTGAGGCATTGGTCCGTCAGTAGCGGCAACAACTATAATTGCACCGTCCATTTGAGCAGCACCTGTAACCATGTTTTTTACATAGTCGGCGTGTCCCGGGCAGTCAACGTGTGCGTAGTGACGAGTAGCAGTAGAATACTCAACGTGTGCTGTATTAATAGTAATACCACGTTCTTTTTCTTCAGGAGCTGAGTCGATTGAATCGAATGAACGAGCTTCTGAGAAACCTTTATCAGCCAATACTTTGGTAATAGCTGCAGTAAGGGTTGTTTTTCCGTGGTCAACGTGACCGATTGTACCGATGTTTAAGTGCGGTTTACTGCGGTCAAACTTTTCTTTTGCCATGATTTATATTTAATTATTTGTAGGTTAATTTAAACTTTAAAACTTTATTCTATTATACATACATATAACATTGAGCCAACAATGGGATTTGAACCCATGACCTCTTCCTTACCAAGGAAGTGCTCTACCCCTGAGCTACGTCGGCTTATTTTTTGATTTCGGATTTCGGAATTTCGATTTCGGATTTTACAATCCTTGTCAACAAATTCCTCTCTATCCTTTTATCACCTTTTAAGTCCGAAATCGAAATTTCGAAATCCGACATACCATTGAGCGGAAGACGAGGTTCGAACTCGCGACCTATAGCTTGGAAGGCTATCGCTCTACCAACTGAGCTACTTCCGCTTGTTAATTATTGAATTAGTGAATTATTGATTTACTGAATCTTTTAATTTTTACAAATCAATAATTCAATAACTCAATAATTCAAACCTTCAACTCGTGGGGGGAGAAGGATTCGAACCTTCGTAGCCGAAGCAACGGATTTACAGTCCGTCCCATTTGACCGCTCTGGTATCCCCCCGTGTTTTGATTTCGGATTTCGAAATTTCGATTTCGGATTTTATTACCCCGGAAGGTAAATCCGAAATCGGACATCCGAAATTCGAAATCAAAACAGAGCCTCCTATCGGGATCGAACCAATGACCTACTGATTACAAGTCAGTCGCTCTACCAGCTGAGCTAAGGAGGCTTAAATTATTCCCTTTTTTACCTCCTGCAGTCGTTATAAGACCTTCGGAATTGTACCGGTTAATTAATAAGGCTATTTTTTATTTTAAAGAACCACCCTTTTAATATTCCGGAAAGAGCGTTTAACTACCTCTCCAAAAGGGATTGCAAATTTACACATTTTTAATGCTGAACAAAATTTATTTTCTAAAAAAAATTCAAGCCCATTTTATCTACCCCATTTAGGAGATAAAATGATATTAACAACCAACAAGATAATATTTTTTAGCCCCGAAAAAAACCCACAAAAAAAATCGGCGGGTCGTAAACCCGCCGATCTGAAGCAATTTTTCTTTTTTATTTTCTTAAAAGCTGTCCGTAGCGGTAAGTAGTACCGTTTTTTTTGCGGTCTCTACAGCAATAGCTTTCTTCTGCTTGTATTTTTCAATTTGCTTGCGCAAGCATTCAACTGCCAGGTCTGTAGCCTCTTCAAAAGTTTTACATTGCTCTTTGGCGAATATTTGAGTGCCCGGCAACATCAGTTTAATCTCCGTTATTTTATTGGCTTCATCTTCAACATTTTCCAGCTTTAAATAAACTTCTCCGCTTATAATGCGATCATAGAAGGTGTCAAGCTTATCAACCTTTTTCTGGATAAAATCCAATAATTTTTTGTCTGCATTGAAACGAATAGATTGCACTGTAATTTTCATGATTCCTCCTTGTGTTTATGCCTTTGGATGGGCTTGTTTGTAAATCGACTTTAACCTTTCAACAGAATTGTGTGTATATATTTGGGTGGCGCTGAGGTTAGCGTGGCCCAAAAGTTCTTTAATGGCGTTTAAATCTGCCCCGCGGTTCAATAAGCTTGTAGCGAAAGTGTGCCTCAATACATGAGGGCTCTTTTTGTCTTGTGTTGATATATAGGAAAGATATTTCTGCACTGTTAAATAGATGAGCTTGGCGTAAGCATTAGCCCCTTTATCTGTAACGATCAATGTTAAGGAATTGTTGCCGAAATTTTGATTTTTCTTTAACTCCAGGTATTCGGCTATCAATTGCTTCAATTCACTGTTCACAGGGATGATACGTTCCTTGTTCCGTTTGCCCAAAACCTTTACCGTACCCTCGTAAACATTAATGTCGGTTTCTTTCAATCCAAGCAGTTCTGACAGGCGCATACCGGTTCCAAATAACATTTCGATGATCAGCTTATCGCGGGTACCTTTAAAATCGTTGCCGAAAACCTCGTTGTCATCAAGCATCTGGGTGAGCCTGGCGTCTTCAACTATTACGGGAAGGTTTTTTGGTATTTTAGGGGTATTGATCTTTGAAACAGGGTTAACCTCTATCAATCCCTCCTGCAGTAAAAATTTGAAATATTTTCGCAGCGTAGCTATTTTACGGTTAATGGAACGCGCAATAACCTGCTGATTCATCAGCTCAACCATCCAATTCCTGATCTGGTAATGGCTTATCTCCGACGGATGGGTAATAACGGGAGTTGGCGCTGGCTTTTCCTTTTCAGGATTATTGAGGAAAGAAATAAATTGGTGAAGGTCTGACTGATAAGCCGATACGGTATGAGGAGAATACCGCTTTTCGAATTTTATATACCGGATAAAACGCTCTGTAAACATAAAAACTACTTGTACATCCGAATGGTCAATGTACAAATAGTTTTGATATATTAACAGAAAAAACTAAAATTATTTCAAATAAATTTAAAATAATTAAACAGTTGTTTCCAGGTTCATATTTTGTTTGTAGATAGCATGTTTAACAACATGGCGGCGGGTTACAGACTTCTTTTCGAATGCCTGGCGGCTGCGAAGTTCTCTTAAAACACCAGTTTTTTCAAATTTCTTTTTAAAGCGTTTTAATGCTTTATCTAATGATTCGCCGTCTTTTACGTTAATAATGATCATAATTCCCAAATACCTCCTTTCAGGGATGGCAAAGATAGAGAATGTTTTTGAGATTTGGAAATGGTTGGTCGAATTAGTTGATTGGGTTGATTATGTGAGTGGTTGATTGGGTTTAATTAAGGCAGTTCTACTTCATTGGACCAAATCAAGTTAACAGCCTTATATTTGTCCGGCGATTCGAATAGGAAATCTTGATTTTTTTTATTGCCCATAAAAAGGTTCATCGCTATCTTAAATGTTTCAGTTTTAGAAGAACCTTTGGTAACTATAATTGGTACACCAAAAGATGCTGACTTATGAGGAATTATGATCCTTTCCACTGGAAAGTTACCATCACAAGGCCAACCGAAAATGG
Organism: Mucilaginibacter sp.; assembly: GCA_036495385.1. Lineage (GTDB taxonomy): Bacteria > Bacteroidota > Bacteroidia > Sphingobacteriales > Sphingobacteriaceae > Mucilaginibacter. Next base: position 4,048 of record DASXMZ010000089.1, read on the forward strand.
TCAACTTTTTATTATTAACCTGAAACTGGTCATACCACGAACAGGACATGATCATATATTTTAGCGTGTCTTTGGAGTAATTTGAAAGTTTTACTGTCACATAGGCCAAATTATACTTCGTTTTATAAATTATCGTGTCATGAGGAGCCTTAATTTTTTTCTGATCAATGTTTAATATATAATTCTTTCTATCCTGATCTGTTAATTTATAGTAAACGGAAGGTTGATAAGTGCTACTCCAACTTAAATTTATAAATACAACTAAAATCAATATCAGATAAGGTTTTTTCATATGAAGATTCAAGTAAGTAACCAGTCCGTTAGATTATATCTTGATTTTACGGTGATATTATTTTCTTTTATACTTAAATTTAGGGTTGCGGCCTGTATGAAAAACGTGCAGCATGTTTATAGCACTTTCCTTTTTTAAATATTCATCAACAATGATAAATGGGAAATCGACAACCACGGTTTCCCGTTGATTCTTTCTTCTCTTCGGAAATAACTCTGGACTCGACGAAATCAAAATTAATGATCTATCGATAGTTTCTAAAAAACGCTCAACCAAGCGAAGTTGTTGTTCTTCATACCAATCAAACGATTCCTGAAATTCTAATTCAGCCAAAGGCGAAAACTCAACCTTACAGCTCATTTATTACGCACTTGCTCAATAAACGGGCTTTCACCTCCTCCCACGGAATCCCTTTATCTTTTCCACTTTTCAAATCAGCAGACCGGCGATCTAATTCCGCAACCATTTCGTCGTCGTTCCACCACTCATAAAGCTCGCCTGCACCATCTGGTTTATGATCTCAAGCTGTTCTTCAGTTAACCCAGGTTCTTTTTCTTGCAATTCCTTTAGTACATCGATTATTCTGTTCTCATAAGTTGCCCGCAACTCCGGCGAACTATTTTTCCAAGCCTTCGCTAAAGAATTGTCAACCTCTAAAACAATGCGTTCCATAATTTCGCAACTTCTTTGTTATACTCAAAAATGCGGGAAATTAATTTGGTAAACAAGCAGGTTTATAACCCAATCAACCACTCACATAATCAACTTAATCAACTCATCCCTTCAATACTTCCCTGCTTATCACAATCTTTTGTATCTCTGATGTCCCCTCTCCTATTGTGCAAAGCTTTGCGTCGCGATAATATTTTTCCACCGGGAAATCTTTGGTATAGCCATACCCGCCGAAAATCTGTACGGCTTCAGTAGCAGTTCTTACCGCCACTTCCGATGCAAAGTATTTTGCCATTGCCGATTGTTTGGTTACCGGCAGACCCCGGTTTTTAAGATCAGCGGCCTGCATTACAAGCAACTCGGCGGCTTCAATTTCGGTAGCCATATCTGCCAGCTTGAAAGCTATGCCCTGGAAATTACTAATCGCCTGCCCGAATTGTTTACGCTCTTTTGAATAAGCTACCGCAGCCTGAAAAGCCCCTTTTGCTATCCCCAACGACAGCGCAGCGATAGAGATACGTCCGCCATCCAAAACCTTCATTGCTTGTTTAAAGCCTTCCCCCTCTTTACCAAGGAGATTTTCTTTGGGCACACGGCAATTGTCGAATATCAGCTCAGTGGTTTCAGAAGCCCGCATGCCTAATTTATTTTCCTTTTTACCGTGGGTAAAGCCGGGTGTCCCCTTTTCAATTACCAGCGTAGATATCCCTTTTGAATCGCCTTTTTCTCCGGTGCGCGCCATTACTACAGCTACATTACTGGATTTTCCATGAGTTATCCAATTTTTAGATCCGTTTATTATATAATAATCTCCATCCAAAACAGCAGTAGTATTCATGCCCATTGCATCCGAACCGGTGTTGGCTTCGGTTAATCCCCAGGCGCCAAGCCATTCAGCCGTGGCAAGTTTTGGCAGCCAGCGTTGTTTCTGCTCCTCGCTGCCGAAAGCCAGGATATGACCTGTGCAAAGGGAGTTATGGGCGGCCACGGATAAACCGATCGACCCGCACACCCTGGCAATCTCAGAGATTACAGTAACATATTCGAAATAACCGAAACCGGAGCCCCCATACATTTCGGGAACAAATACACCCATCATCCCAAGCTCGCCCATTTTTTTGAAAAGCTCGATCGGAAAATGCTGCGCCTCATCCCATTCCATCACATGCGGTCTGATATGTTTTTCCGCAAAGTCTTTTGTCATTTGCCCGATCATTTTCTGATTGTCGCTCACAGAAAAGTCGTACCTGCCATTCGGTGGTGAATCGGCTAATAAAGAGTCCATATTTTAATTTTATAATTGGTTTTTGCCAAATTAACGCAATAATTTGCACAATGGTTGCGAATATAGCACACTGAAAAAGTGAACAGATTGGTATATAGTACAAATTTTAGGTTTAGTAAAAACTGTGCTATTTAATTAGCTGATTTAGTTGTGAAATTTTTTTTTGTACAAACAGATGATATAACGACTGTTTTATGATTTCTGATTTTTTATCGTTATTCCAGAAATAGTTATTGTAATAAGCGCCTTCACGGTATAAATGAAAAAAAGTTGCCTGCCGTCAGTACAATTATTACAATAAAGGTCGAAACTTTAAACTGGCCTCAAAGTACTGCTAAAAAACAATGTGAATTGGCCATCCATGAGCCCTATCCTTCTTCGGTGTTGCAATTTAAAATATGAAACCTGATAATGGCCTTGATGAGACGGTTGCAATTATTAAATCGTTTTATTTTGCTTGTTATTAACTGGTCGGGGTATTTATTCTATAATGCCAATAACGGCCTGTATGCTGATGGTAATTTTTAGAAAATAACGAAGTTGAACATATAAAAAAGAGGCTATATCATAATACAAATGACCCGGTATAGACGCTAAACGGGAATCTTAACGAAAAGGAATATTATTTCAAATGTCATTATACGCTATTACCGATTTTGGTTCAAAGGAAACATCGTTAGTCGATTTTCATCCCTTCCTGCTGGAGCAGTTCCGCGAAGAGTATCAACATATCAACTTTCCGCATGGGCATTCGTTTTTTCAGATCGTTCTTGTTACCCATGGCAACGGTTATTGCGAAATTGATGGGGTGAGCCACGATGTTATAGCCGATCAGGTTTATTTCATCAAACCCGGGCAAATCCATCAATGGCACCTGCAGCATGATGTTCAGGGTTTTGTTATAAACTTTACTTTCCCATTTTTGAATATTAATTTTTCGGGGCTCGGGCAAAACAATGAAACTACCATGTTTTTGGGCGCAAATATTACTCAGGTTACAAATATTTGCAAAGACCCGGTATTGATCAGACAAGTATTTAACCTGATATGGAAGGAATATCAAACCGAACAACCGTTTACACGGCAGGCACTTTACACGCTTTTGGAATATTTAATAATTCTCATCGGCAGAGAAAATGAAATACGAGACCAGCTTGCCCAAATTAAATATGCCGACGACCTGTTCACTAAATTTCGAAAACTTGTTGACCGGCATTACAAATCACGTCATATATCTAAACAATATGCTGAAATGTTATTTGTAACAGCTAATCACTTAAGCGCACATTGTAAACAATCTTGTGGCCTGTCGGCAGGCAAATGTATCAGAAATAAAATATTACTGGAGATAAAACGGCAATTGCTTTACACCGAGCAGACGATAACAGAAATCGCTGCGGATTTCAACTTTGCCAGTATCTCTTATTTGTCTCGTTTTTTTAAGAAATACGAACGCATTTCACCCGACGAATACCGAAAAACTATAGGCCGCCGCTTATTAAACTTAAAAAGTGACAAATTATCCTTAAAAAGAGAAAACTACTTGATTTGACAATTAAGTAGTTTTATATAACCAAAACACACACTACACACAATGGAAAAAAACACTCCGCCCGAAGAAAAATTTGTACCCTACGGCGCAATAGCTTTTACCGTTTTACTGGTAATTCTAACCGTCATTCTTTGGTTTATGATCTATAATTTACAATTGGACAGACATCAGTATTAGTAGTTATGAATAAATATGAACTCAGGGCAATAATAACGGTGTGCATTTTAATGGCCGGATTTATTTTTGCGCTTCTTTTCAGCGTTTTTGGTCAGCAGATAGATGTGCCTGCATGTGTTCCTTACAGCGGGGGGTATACCAAACCACATGTGAAAGTATTGGACGGTCTTACCTGGGAGATTTATGGCGTGGCCCATATGTGGGCATTTGAACCGCAGGATATTACCGTTCCCGCGGGTATAACTGTCAATTTTTATCTGACCTCTTCGGATGTTGTCCATGGATTTGATATAGTAAACAAGGGTGTCAATTTGATGGCGGTCCCCGGTGCTGTGGCAAAAACATCGATAACTTTTGACCGGGCCGGCGTTTACCAGATAGTGTGTCATGAATATTGCGGTGTGGGACATCAAAACATGATGGGAAAAATTACTGTACGATAAAAACGCAAAAAACCTAATTGCATGACAGTCAGCAAACCTTATAAAACGGTTATTCTTACCGGCCTGTTTATGCCCACGACATTATTTATTGTGGGAGCATACAACGGGGTTATGCAAACCTTATACCGTGCCGGTGTCATTCATCGGGCTGCGGTAGCCGGCATCAATTACTACCAGGGCTTAACCATGCACGGGGTAATCAATGCAATTGTGCTCACTACTTTCTTTGCGGTTGTATTTGGTCATGTAACCATTTCGCATTATCTAAAAAAGGAACC
>DASXMZ010000090.1:0-3131 GCA_036495385.1 Mucilaginibacter sp.
GTACGTGCAACCCGCGATGCAATGTTAGGCACGCAATAATGTATTACGTCATATTTTCTGAAAACCGGGTGTGTATGGTTAGTTACCTCTGATGTTTCAAAACATCCACCCTGGTCAATACTTACGTCAATAACTACCGAATTGGGTTTCATGCGGCTCACAGTAGCTTCGCTTACAATACACGGACTACGTCCGTCTTCTGCGCGCATTGCTCCTATAGCCACATCGCAGGTAGTGATAGCTTTTTCTAAAACAATTGGCTGAACAACCGATGTAAATACACGGCTGCCAATGTTGTTTTGCAGCCGCCGTAATTTGTAAATAGACGGGTCAAAAACTTTTACTTCGGCACCCAATGATATGGCTGTACGTGTTGCGTATTCACCCACTGTTCCCGCGCCTAATATTACTATTTCTGTCGGTGGGACACCGGTAATGCCACCAAGCATTAAACCTTTTCCGTCAAAAATATTGCTCAAATACTCAGCCGCAATCAATATGGAAGTAGCTCCCACAATTTCGCTCATGGCCCTTACAACGCTCAATGAGCCGCCTTCATCACGCATGTGCTCAAAGCACAAAGCCGTAATCTTTTTATGGATCATCGCGTGCAGGCAGTCAGCTTTTAGCGTGGACAATTGTAACGCCGAAATAAGTATTTGACCGGGCTTCATCAGTTCAATCTCACTTAGCGTGGGTGGGGCTATTTTTATAATAATATCAGCCTCATACAATGTTTTGCTATCGTAAACAATCCTGGCACCCTGGTCACTGTAATCTTTATCCGAAAAATTGGCCGCCTGCCCGGCATTGGTTTCCAGCATTACTTCATGCCCGTTATTGATTAGTAGGGCTACCGAGAGCGGCGTTAATGGTATGCGATTTTCCTGGAAGGATATTTCTTTGGGGATGCCGATGTAAAGTTTGTTTTTTTTATTCTTTACCTCCAGCATTGACTCCTGGGGTTGCATCATAGCCTGCTTCGCGATGTCCGAAAACCCACTGTATTTCCCTGAACTCATTATGTACTATTTTCTGGATGATGAAGATAAATAAAAAAAAGATAGGTTTAAACTAAATCTTCTCAATAATTATCTGTCTTGAATTATTGTCGGGCGTTTCTATTTTGACACTTATGTAACGCTCAGGCAGCAAGTCCGATATCTTTTCAGGCCATTCAATAAAGCAAAACGCATCCGAATAAAAGTATTCTTCATAACCCATATCCAAAGCCTCAGTTTGACTTTTTAGGCGGTAAAAATCAAAGTGATAAATTTTTTTGCGGCCGGCTCCAATATATTCATTCACGATAGAAAAAGTCGGGCTCGTAACAGGCTCTGTGGTTCCTAAATATTCACATAAAGATTTAATGAGCGTGGTTTTTCCTGCGCCCATATCGCCATAGAAAAGGAAAATTTTATATTCGTCAGCGTAGTTTATAATAGTTGAAGCTGCTGATGGAAGTTCTGAAACAGAGCTGACGGATAGTAACACTTTAGAATGGTTAAATTAAACAGCTTGTAGTCGCGAGGAACGAAGGAATCGCGAATTTTTATAGCGGCTAAACATATTAGCGATTCCTTAGTTCCTCGTATTAACAATATTGATTCGTGAAGCCAAAAATACAACTTTAATAATTACTTAGGTCCGTAAACGGCAATTGGTATCAGCATTTCTTCGAGCGATACGCCACCGTGTTGAAACGTTTCGCTATAAAAATTAACGAAATGATTATAGTTGTTTGGGTAAACAAAATAGCTGTCTTCCTTGGCAAATACAAAGCTCGAACTTACATGTAACTTGGGTAACATGGCATCATGTGGGTTGCGTATATGGAAAACCTCCTTTGGGTTAAAATTTAAATTTTTCCCCTGTTTATAGCGCAAATTGGTATTGGTGTTTCTATCGCCAACTATTTTACTTGGATTTTTTACTTTTATGGTGCCATGGTCAGTTGTTAAAATTACCCTCACCTGTTTTTGAGCCAAAAACTTAAGCAGGTCGAATAAGGGCGAATGTTCAAACCATGATAAAGTTAAAGACCGGTAAGCGGCGTCATTGCTGGCCAGTTCGCGTATCATTTGCATGTCGGTGCGGGCATGCGAAAGCATATCAACAAAGTTATAAACTACTACATTGAGTTCATTAGACATCAGGTTGTTCACCGAATCATTAAGCGCACGCCCCTCATCAATATTTAAAATTTTGGTGTACGAAAACTTAATGTCCTTCCGTAATACCCGTTTTATTTGGTCGGCAATAAAATCCTCTTCATGTAAATTCTTACCACCTTCATCCTCGTCGTTCTGCCACATTTCGGGATAACGTTTTTCCATATCCAAAGGCATCAGCCCAGAAAAGATTGAATTACGGGCATATTGAGTTGCAGTAGGCAAAATGCTATAGTAAGCATCCTCTTCTTCAAGCCGGAAATATTCTGTCAATATGGGGTTTATTATCCTAAACTGATCATATCTTAAATTATCAATTAAAATAAAAAACAAGGGGCCTTTTCCGTCAAGCTTAGGGAAAACCTTCTTCTTGAATAATTGGGGGGATATAATAGGACCTGCTTCCGGAACTTTGAGCCAGTTTAGATAATTTCGTTCTACAAACTTGCAAAATTGTACGTTGGCCTCTGATTTTTGCATCGTCAGAATCTCGTGCATGCCGGCATCTTCCAGTTGCTCCAGCTCCAGCTCCCAATAAATAAGTTTTTTGTAAACATCAACCCATTCCTGGCAGTTCAGGTTATCATTAAGGATCATTCCTAAGCTTCTGAAGTCCTGCTGATAAGCCATAGTAGTTTTTTCGGTAACCAGGCGTTTGTTTTCAGTAAGCTTTTTTATGGTAAGCTGTATTTGTTTGGGGTTTACCGGCTTAATCAGGTAGTCGTCAATCTTTGATCCTATGGCGTCTTCCATCAAATATTCCTCCTCGTTTTTTGTGATTAAAACTATAGGAACATCGTTATTAATATTTTTTATTTGCGACAAAGTCTCGAGACCGGTTAAACCGGGCATGTTTTCGTCCAAAAAAACCAGGTCAAAATAGTTATTTTTGAAGGCTTCAACAGCGTCGTTGCCGTTGGTTACAGTTGTGACTTTGTACCCTTTTTCGGTTAAAAAAAG
>DASXMZ010000091.1:0-4187 GCA_036495385.1 Mucilaginibacter sp.
GGATCGCCGGTATGCGCGCCGGCAGGTGAAATAAAATCTGGAATTGACCAGGTTCCGGTTGCATTAGGGTCAAATTGCTGGTTAGGATTTCCAGCGCCTACAGTACCATCGTGTGCATGAGAAAGATACTCAGCCTCCATATAAGTTTGGGTACCGCCAAGCTTAAATCCATCGGAAAGTGGCTGCGTGCTGCCGTAAAATCCGTCGTAAGTGATGGAAGATTTTCCTTGTTTACCTTTTTTGGTGGTAACAACGATTACACCATTAGCACCACGTACACCATATATAGCTGATGCAGCAGCGTCCTTCAATACCTGCATTGACTCGATATCCTGAGGATTGATGTTATCTAAACTTGCCTGTATACCGTCAATAATTACCAACGGGGCTGTACTGTAAATAGAACCAACACCGCGGATGTTTACAGAAGAAGCACCACCTGGTGCACCGGAGTTTGTAACGGTAACACCCGATGCCTGGCCTTGCAGCAATGAAGTAGTGTTAGCTGCGGCAACGGTATTCATACTGGCAACATCAACAATAGCTACCGCACCGGTGATGTCCTTTTTACGCTGGGCGGTGTAACCAGTTACAACAACTTCGTTCAGTGTGCCGCTGGACGGTTGAAGCGAGATGGCAATGGATTCGGTTCCTTTCACAGTATATTCCTGTGACTGATAACCGATGTAGCTTATTACAAGCACATTACCGGGGCTTAAGGTGAGGTTAAAATCACCATTAACGTCTGTTACAGTACCCGTATTGGTGCCTTTTATCCTTACGGATGCACCAACCACAGGCAGTTTGTCATCACTGCCGATGACCTTACCTGTGTGTTTTGTTTGGGCTGTAACTACCAATGAAGAAACCATGCAGCATAACAGCAGGCATAACGTTCTTCCCTTTAGGAGTAAACTTTTAAACATGAGATTGAGATTTAGTTGATTAATTTATTTGATTTAAGCTTGTTAGTTACACGGACTTATTATGACGGGAGCCTCAAATTTAACAACGGCCAAAAATAATCGGGCATGACCCACGACCAGTGGGCCTGTAATTAAGGCGCGTTTAAAAAAGAAAAAATGTAAAAGTTTTGTCATATATTTTTACAATAATAGATTTAAAACTTATCGTTATTCCATTTTCCCGTTATCAAAAATGATGGCGATCTTTTAATAAATGTTATAATAATATCAGGTTTTTGTAATCTGTTGCTGACACAAAAAATTATATTGGCATTGGTACTAATGTAAATAGAGTGTACTGTTTACACAAGTTATTTTATAAGAATTGCAAAATAAATATTTAAAACCTCTATTGAATGTAAAAATTTCTTCATTGTAAGTTTCATGTTAACAAATTATCAATAAAACAATTAAGATATTAGAAAATTAGAAATGTAAAATTGTTGTTATACAAGTCAATATGTCTATTAAAAACCTCTTTAAACATCGTATTGCAATAAAAATGACATTTGGGCCCTCAAATTTTTATTACAGTATCCCTTATAAAAGGTCATTTATAGGGTTAAATATCAGCCTTATTAATTGAAATTTATCTCATATAAAAAATGCATTAATAAATTATTAATAATCGCATTTTGATTGTAACTCCCGGCTAAAAAAAAGGCCCGATATTAAACCGGGCCATTCTTTTTAACAATATTTTAAGATCTGTATTTACTTAACCCATTGAACAGATGCTAAATGAGTATCACTTGAATTTGGCCCTATCTGAACAACAAATTGCCCTGGTTCCCAGTCATATTTAAGTTGTTCATTATAAAATTTAAGGTCGTTAGTGGTGATGTTAAATACTACGTCTTTGCTTTCACCGGGTTTTAAATTTATTTTTTTGTATCCTTTTAGTTCTTTTACCGAGCGGCTTATGCTTGCCACCGGATCGCTTATATATAGCTGCGCTACTTCTTCGCCCTCGTATTTTCCTATGTTGGTTACCGTAACCGTTGCAGTAAGTGTTTCATTCCCTTTGAGATTAGTTTTATCCAGCTTGATATTGCTATAATTAAAGCTGGTGTAACTTAAACCGAACCCAAATGGATAAAGGGGATCATTTGAAATATCCAGATAATCTGATTTGAATTTTGCTAACTCACCGTCTTTATAAGGCCTGCCCGTGTTTTTGTGGCTGTAATATATAGGTATCTGGCCTACACTCCGCGGAAAGGTTGCCGTTATTTTTCCTGCCGGATTGTAGTTGCCAAAAAGAACATCGGCAATAGCGTTACCTGCTTCCGTACCCGGCGCCCAGGCATCGAGTATCGCGGCGGCATGTTTGTCTTCCCAGGTCAACGTAAGCGGCCTGCCATTAAATAATACTATAACCAAAGGCTTGCCTGTTTTAGAAAGCGCTTTAAGCAAGGCTTCCTGGCTTTCGGGTATACTTATATCAGACCGACTGGAAGACTCGCCTGACATATTTGCCGACTCACCCACAACTGCAACAACAACATCTGCTTTTTTTGCTATCTCAACAGCTTCATCAATCATTTCCTGCGGTGACCGCTTGTCTTTCATTTGTCTCATACCGTAAAAATAAGACCGTGCTCCTAACAGCGAGTCATCAGTGATATTTGCCCCACGCGCATATAATATGTTTAAGCCATTACCGGCGACATTCTTTATACCATCTATAACGCTAACTGATTTAGACGGATCTCCGGCAACTACCCATGTACCCAGCATTTCTGAATGGTTATCAGCAAGGGGTCCTACCAAAGCAATTGTACCTGACTTTTTTAGCGGCAATACCTGATCTGCATTTTTTAGTAATACAAATGAATGAGCTGCTATTTTCCTTGCAAAACTCCGGTTATCTTCGGTAAGCACGTCCTGTTTCTCTCTTTCTTCACTATCTGATTTGTAAGGATTGTCAAATAAACCAAGCTTATATTTAGCCTCCAGCACACGGCGGCATGCCTGGTCAATTTCAAGTTGAGTTATCTTTCCTTCCTTTAACGATTTCTTCAAAGTAGTTAAAAAGCCTTCGCCTACCATATCCATATCGAGGCCCGCTTTCAAAGCTAATGCCGATACCTGCTGCAAGTTGCCAAGGCCATGATTGGTTAACTCGTTTACCGCAGTATAGTCCGAAACCACAAAACCTTTAAAGCCCCATTGCTTACGAAGAAGATTGGTAAGCAACCATTGGTTAGCAGTTGATGGTATGCCATTTATCGTATTGAACGAGCTCATGAAGCTTCCGGCGCCCGCGTCAACAGCCGCTTTGTAAGGAGGCAGGTAATCCTGGTACATTTTTATCAGGCTCATATCAACAGTATTGTACTCGCGGCCTGCTTCGGCACCCCCATATAGTGCAAAATGTTTAACACAGGCCATTACAGCATCCGCATTTTTCATGCTGCTGCCCTGGTATCCGCGCACCATCGCTTTTGCCACCTGCGACCCGTACCATGGATCTTCACCCGAGCCTTCAGATATCCTTCCCCATCGCGGGTCGCGGGCTATATCAACCATAGGCGAAAACACCCAGTTGAGACCTTCGGCTGTGGCTTCTTTGGCTGCTATGTGGGCCGATTGTTCTATTAAGTCCATATCCCAGGTGGCGGAGATTCCCAAGGGTATCGGAAAAATGGTCTCGTGCCCGTGTATAACATCCAATCCGAAGATCAACGGAATATGCAGCCGGCTATTTTTCACTGCTATATCCTGCACTTTTCTAACCTTGTCGGCACCCCATATACCAAAGATCCCGCCTATCTGGCCGGATTTAATCTTTCCTTCTATATCGCTGTTAACAACCGAACCTGTGGTTGGCCTTCCGCCGGTTACGAGGTTTAATTGGCCAATTTTTTCGTCTAATGTCATTTTACCCATCAGGGTGCTGACGAAATTGTTCATTTTAGTTTCGTTTGTTTTTGTTTGAGCTTTTACATTACAAAAGCATAAAGCGAAAAACGAAAGCATAATAACTCTACAGCTAAGCTGCCCTGAAAAATAATTTATCATTTTTTTCTGATTAAATAGTAGATAATTACTTGAATAAAAACAATAGATTAACAACGCAATACGGCGATTCTGAAAAAAACAACAACATTTATAATTGGTCACACTTAAAAAAACGTGGTGTCGTTTAGACACAATTGTAATATTATAATTTAAATAATCAAAGTATTTTTGTAGAATAGCGAAAATGTTAACTAAAAA
>DASXMZ010000092.1:0-9433 GCA_036495385.1 Mucilaginibacter sp.
TCCGCTATTTCTCGGCAGCCTACGGCGAATATCCGTTCAAAGACATCCGGCTTGCAGAAACTTCTGTTTATGGCCCGCGTGCGGCATCGCTTACCACGCTGGATACTTACGCAGAGTATAATGCCTGGAACGCTGATTTTAATGATCCTAACCTAAACGATTACTGTTATTTCCAGGCGGCGAAGGATTTGGCCCAGCAATGGTGGCGTTTCCAGGTGGCGCCCAACAATACAGCCGGATCGTTGGTGATTCCCGAAGGTTTAGCGAGATACGGGGCCCTTGTAATGGCCGAAAAGAAGTATGGAAGTAACAATATGAAATGGATTTTGCAAGATCAGCTTTGGGCATACCTGTTTTTAAGACATCGTTTGGAGGAAAAAGAATATCCGCTTATCCAGGCAAATGAATGGTTTGAGTGGGGCGGAAAAGCCGGAGTTGTGCTATATGGGCTAGGCGACCTGATGGGAGAGGATAGTTTGAACGCTGCCTTGCGGGATTTTAAAAATGAATATGCCTTCAGAAACAAACCTCCCTTTGCAGGCACCAACGACCTTTACCGCATCCTGCAAAAGCATGTGCCCGATTCACTGCAATATTACTTGTCAGACAGTTTTCAAAAAATAACCTTGTACGACAGTAAGATGAACGAAGTAAAAGCAACACCGACAGGCAAAAACAATGAATATAAAGTTACTTTAAAAGTACACGTAGCCAAAGTTTGGATAGACGACAAAGGCAACGATATCCCGGTTAAAAACATGAATGATTATATCGATATCGGGATATTTGCAGCTAACACCAACAACAAAGAAGGCCGGTCGCAGGTAAACCCGTTATTCCTGAAGAAATACAAACTCACTGCCGGCGAGCACACAATCATCGTTATAGTAAAAGGTAAACCCATAAGCGCAGGCATTGACCCCTACGCAAAACTGATTGACCGTATGCCAGGCGATAATGTGAAAGATTTTTAAATGAGAATTCTTTTCAATTAGATTTCAGTTGATGTTGTTTAGTTTTAGTGTGAAGAGGCTGTTTTAAAAGTCCTTCGGGATTAACGCTGCCGAAATTATATTTTGAATTTTAAAAAAGTTTGTGCCCTTAGTGAAATCTTAGCGTCCCTCGTGGTTGATTTTTACCACAAAGGTCATAAGGAATTTCACTAAGGTCGCTGAGCCCAAATACTATACGGCTGTTCAAGTAAAGGCTTGAACATAGATAAATTTATGCGGAGTGGGTAAGCACTAATCGATATTCCTCGACCCTCAAAAAAATTATAAGATTACCGTATATCTTTTAAAACTACTATCTTCAAAAAATAAGTATCAAAAACACCTGTTAGCGCAAACCCTAAAACAATGAGCCAAGTAAAAGACAACCTTTCGCCAAATGCCGACCGCACAGGCATTAGCCCAATTTATATTATTGCCGCATTATTCTTTGTATTTGGCTTTGTAACCTGGCTCAACTCGGTGCTGATACCGTATTTAAAAATTGCATGTCAGCTTAATAATTTTGAGTCGTACCTGGTGGCCTTTGCTTTTTATATCGCCTATTTGGTTATGGCTGCCCCGTCGGCCTGGGTACTTACACGTGCAGGATTTAAAAATGGTATGTCGGTTGGTTTGCTTATTATCGGCATTGGGGCGCTTATTTTTATACCGGCTGCGTTAACACGTATTTATGGACTTTTTTTGACCGGACTTTTTGTTCAAGGTACCGGTTTGGCCATATTGCAATCGGCTTCTAATCCGTACGTTACCATACTTGGTCCTATTGAGAGCGCAGCAAAACGCATCAGCATTATGGGTATATTTAATAAGGTGGCCGGTGCCGTGGCACCTATAATTTTGGGCGCCGTAACGTTAAAAGATGCCGACCTGATACAAAAGAAGCTTATCATTTTAACTGACGTTGAAAAGCAGGCCGAACTAAGCGCCCTTGCTCACCGCGTCATCCTGCCTTATGTGGTAATTCTTATTGTACTGGTTATACTGTCCGTTCTGATCTATTTTTCAACTCTTCCGGAGATTGACACCAATAAAAAAGATGCTGCAAATGATGATAGGAGTGGAAGTCAAACCAGTATATTCCAGTTTCCGCATCTGCTGGCAGGGGTGCTCACGCTGTTCCTCTACGTAGGTGTCGAGGTATTGGCGGGCGATTCGGTAATCAGCTATGGCGCCAGCCAGGGAATAGCGTTATCAACCGCAAAGTTTTTCACCACCGCCACCCTGTTTTGTATGATTGCCGGTTATACCGTTGGCATTATATGCATACCTAAATATTTTTCACAGGAAACAGCATTGCGGGTTTGTTCATTTATCGGCTTAATATTTTCGTTGTGTGTGGTGTTTACTTCTGGATATCTGTCTGTGATGTTCGTTGCATTGCTGGGGATTGCCAACTCGTTGATGTGGCCCGCTTTGTGGCCCCTGGCAATTAACGGCCTGGGTAAGTTTACCAAAATAGGGTCTTCGCTGCTTATTATGGGTATAGCGGGTGGAGCATTGATCCCACTGCTATACGGCTTTATTGTAGACAGATTGATGAAAGGCGGACATGTAAAAAGCATAGCAGCAACAGAAGCGTACTGGATATTGATACCCTGCTACCTGGTAATAGGTTATTATGCCATTGCGGGGCATAAACTGAAACCAAAACTGGTAGAGATTCCTATTGTGCAACCATAAATAGTACTAATCTGCCTCACCTAAATCCTCTCCAAAGGAGAGGACTTTAGCTTCGCTCTTTTAGAAAATTCAACTCTTTCAAGCCCCTCTCTCTTGGAGAGGGGTTGGGGTGAGGCGAGATGATTGCTTATTGTGGATTCACGTTGTACGCATTTATTATTTCTAAAAATCTGTTTTCCGCTTGCAAGTAACTGTCGAGTAAAACAAGCTGATTTTGTGCCCTTACAAGATTATGTTTTGGATAAGATACAGGATAATAAATATCATTATTTAAATAATCGGTTAAAAAGCGTAAAGCCTGCATGTAGATCATAAACTTTCCCGAATAAACAAAGAGGCTTTTTTCTGTTTGTGTCAGGATGTTGCCCATTTCGGACAAGTAGCCTTCAACAATAGCAGCAAAAAAATCTTCACGTATTTTAACCTTACTCAAATCCTGCTCTTCTTCGTTTGACGGCGAAAGGTAAGTACGCATCATATCGCCGACGTCGCTGATAAAGTATCCGGGCATCGCGGTATCCAGATCAATAACACACAGCCCTTTATGGCCAGCATCAAATAAAATATTGCTGATCTTCGTATCATGATGTATCACTCGCAGGGGAATAAGTTTTTCGTTGATGATTTTACTGTGCATTTCTGCAATCCCTCTAAGCTGCTGTGCTTTTGAAATAGCTTCGCTGGCAATATTCAGCCTGTCTTTGCTTGCTGACCTAAGCGCTTGTTGAAACTGGGAAAACCGTTTTGAAAGATGATGAAAATCAACCAGCGTGTAGTTCAGCTCTGCGGTATCAAAATCAGCCAGTAAACGGGTAAACCTTGCAAACTGGCGGGCGGCTTCAAAAGCTTCGTCGCGCGTTTGCACTGTATTGATGGTGACGGAATTTTTTACATAGGGCAGGAGCCGATAATACTCACCGTCTGTATATGGTATGATGTAATCGCCGGTAACGGATGGCAAGGGCGATACAAACAAATAATCGGGGTGATGTTGAGCCAGATACTTGCCTACTTTGCTTAAATTTTCGGCGATATCAAGCGGCGATATAAATACGTTTTTATTGATCCGCTGTAAAATGAACATATCTTCATTCTTTGAATCAGTTACTTTCCAGGTGTTGTTTATTAATCCGTCACCAAATTTAAGCGCATGGTATTCCTTGGGATCAAGGTCAAAAGCTTCCAGAATTTTATTTAACATTGATTTCGAAAGAATAATTTTATCTAATAAAGTTTAAATGCCAAAGACGGGACGTCGCTGCCTTTGTATTCTTTTTGTCGTCTTTTTATAAAATAGCCTTTTGGCAAACTCGGCGCTAAAAAGGTAGGTAATGACAATAAGTGTCATTAAGCCATAATACATGGCAGGTAACCTAACAAAACCAAATAATGCCGCTAAGGGCGTTACCGGTAAAGTCAATACAAATAAAAGCACAACTACCGTAGCGATTGACAAATATTTGCCTGGCAAGCTTTTCAAGAAGGAAAGCTTTGTTCGCACTACCAACACTATAAGGATAGCTGAAACAACAGATTCAACAAACCAGCCGGTTTGAAAAACTTTTTCAGTTGAATGCATAATTAATAATAATACCCCGAAGGTAATGTAGTCAAATACGGAGCTTAATAATCCAAAAATGATCATAAACCGCTTTATAAATCCAAGGTCCCATTTTTGCGGAGTTTGAATATTGATGTCGTCGACCCTGTCCGTAGCTATGGCCATTTCTGGAAAATCTGTAAGCAGGTTAGTTAATAATATCTGCTTGGGCAGCAAAGGCAGAAAAGGTAAAAACAATGAGGCGCCTGCCATGCTGAACATGTTGCCAAAATTGGCGCTGGTTGCCATGAATATATACTTCATGGTATTGGTGAAGGTTTTACGGCCTTCAATAATACCATCGTATAATACATCGAGGTTTTGGTCCAGTAAAACTATATCCGCGGCTTCCTTGGCAACATCAACTGCGGTATTTACGGAAATGCCAACATCGGCTGCATGCAGCGCCGGGGCGTCATTAATACCATCGCCCATAAAACCAACCACGTTTCCTGCCTTTTTCAACGTAGCAATAATACGTTCCTTTTGATTTGGCTCCACTTCGGCAAAAATATCGGTTAACACAGCCTGGTGGATTAATGCACTGGTACTCATGTTTTGAATTTGAGAGCCTGTGAGTATTTTAGGTTCGGCAACGCCCAACTGACCAGCGAGGCTTTTAGCAACCAGGGCGTTATCGCCGGTAATTATTTTCAATTTTACACCGAGGGATCTCAGTTTATCAATGGTTTCGTTCACGCCCGCCTTGGGCGGATCAAACAGGGTAACAAAACCAAGAAAAATCATCCCGGCCTCGTCCGCCATAACGAAGGCATGATCAGCAGTAGCGGGCTTGTAAGCAACGCCCAGTGTACGATATCCTGCATTGCTCGACTGCTCATATTGTTTAAGCAGTTGTTCTTTTTTTTCAGCAATATTTACTATTTCGCCCGATGTAGTTTCTACCCTGTCGCATATTTCGAGGATATTATTTACGGCACCTTTGGTAATTGCCAGGGCCTCCGTTGAATTTTTTACAACTATGGTTAATCTTTTGCGGATAAAATCATAAGGTATCTCAGATTGTATTACAAAATCGCCGGATTGATCGGCGCATTCCTCACAAATGGCATCGTCTATTGGGTTACGAAATCCTTGCTGCATCGATGCGTTGAGCCAGACATATTTCGAAGTTTTTTCGCTGTGGTTTCCGTCAATGTCCAATGTATCTTTCAGCTTTACTTTGCCTTCGGTTATGGTCCCTGTTTTATCAGAACAAAGGATATTCATGCTGCCAAAGTTCTCAATTGATGAAAGCCGTTTAACAATGACCTGCTTGGCGGCCATCCGTTTTGCCCCGGTAGAAAGGTTTACACTTATAATAGCCGGCAGCAACTGTGGGGTAAGCCCAACTGCGAGCGCAAGCGAAAACAGGAAGGAATCCATTACCGGTTTGTGTAACAGTACATTTATCGCAAAAATAATGATTACCAGCAGCAAGGTAATTTCCATCAGCATATAGCCAAACTTGCGTATGCCCCGCTCAAAGTCTGTTTCAGGGGCCTTTAACTGAAGTGAGGTCGATATTTTCCCAAACTCAGTTTGTTTGCCCGTTTTTACCACCAGCGCCTTTGCTTTCCCGCTGATGACATGCGAACCCATAAACAGTGCATTGGTCCTCTTGGATATTGGAATATCAGGCGGCAGTATTCCAGGGCTTTTTTCAGCAGGGAATGTTTCGCCGGTGAAGGCGGCTTCATCAATAAACAATTCCTGCGATTCTATGATCAGGCTATCCGCCGGAATAATATCTCCTGCCGTTAAAAATACGATGTCTCCCGGGACTACTTTTTCAACTGCTATCTCTTGTTTTGCGGCGTTTCTAAAAACTGTACAATGCAGCTGAACCATTTTCAATAATTCGTTTACGGCGTTTGCAGCGCCCCGTTCTTGAAAAAAGCCAAGTAAACTGCTTATCAAAACAATAGTAAGTATGATCACCGTATCAGGCACGTCGCCCAGCCCAGCTGATAGCAGGGCGGCTATTATCAACAATAAAGTAATGGGACTTTTAAATTGCGACAAAAACAATAAAACAGCCGAGGTTTTTGCATTGGCCTTTAGGGTATTTGGGCCAAATTCTTTTAACCTTTGCAGTGCGTCCTCGTCGCTAAGGCCATTTTGACTGCACGATAGTTTTTTCAGTATCTCATCACTGCTTAAATGCCAGAAGCTATCGGGCAGTTCATCGTTTTGCTGTTCCAAAATTTATGAATTCAAGTTTAATAATACATGAATTGCACTAAAGTAATTAATTAAAATTAATAAGGAATTAAGTCTGACAACGAAGAAAATACTTTTTAGGGTTGAATTTCACCTGACTCTCGGCTGCAAGATTGTTTAAAAACTATAAAGAAAATATTTTGTTTTAAAGCTAATTATATCTTTCTGCGATCTTGTAATTTTGAGTAATTTTACTAGTCTTTTCCGCGGATAGCCTTGTCCATTATTTAACATTTTAAAGTTCAAATTTTAATGATAATGACTACGAAACTTATCCAGTACGAATTTATTAATTCACAAACCAGCAATGTTATCGGGTATCACTCCCTGCCTGCGGATTTGGATAAGAAGGCATTGCAGGAAGAATTAGAAAAGAAAAGAGCCGAGTTGGCCATTGCAAATACCCTCTTTGTTGAACTGATTTACTGGCAAGACACGCGCAGTGGGATTCGTTGAAAATTTTTCAATGCGCTTTGAATGCAGAAAATTATATTTCACTTCTTTAATTTAAACTTTCACTCCATTTAAGTACCGCCTGACCTTAAAGGTTATTACATTTATTAAATCAATTTACCCGGTAATAACCAATACTTATGAAAACAAAGATCCTGACTATTTTAATTTGCTCTATATTTTGGCTTACTGCAAAAGCGCAGCTTAACCAACGATTTGACAACAGTGACTACAAAGCCATTTATTTTAAAGAGGCTTGTGAGTTGATGGCAAATAACCCTAATCTGATTTTGCTTGACGTAAGGTCACCCGGCGAATATGCGGATACCAGCAAATATATCACAGCCAGGATTGGAAGATTAAAAGGCGCTATCAATATATCGATAGATTCCATAGATGCCCATGCTAAACAATTGGAAACCTATAAGGGTAAAACTATCCTGGTTTATTGTTCACACAGCCAGCGTTCGCGAGTAGTTAGTAAGGCGCTGGCGGACGACGGGTTTAAGAATGTTTATAGCTTAAATGGTGGCATGACCGAGGTAAATAAGACCCCTGATGCCGCTTTCCCCTGCAAATCATCGTTATACACTTCGGGCCTGCCTTATAAATTAATGGGACCGGAGGATGCATTCGCATTTGTGAAGGATAAAAATAATGTGGTAATCGATGTACGGCCGGCCGCTGATTTCAACAATACCGATAGTGCCGAATATGCTAACGTTGGCCGGATAAAAGATGCTATAAATGTGCCCTTGAGCACACTTGATAAAGAATTGCCAAACCTGGCAAAGTATAAAGATCGCCCGGTGTTGGTTTATGAGCTTTTTACGCAGGATGCCATGCAGGCAGCACTAAAACTTACTGGTGCAGGTTTTAAAAATGTTTCTGTTCTTTTTGAAGGCTACAACACCTTTCTGATTAACACACCGTCGTCATCCAAACTACGGGAAGAATTAGTTGCGAGCACCCCCGCCTATAAAATAATAGGCGTAAGGGAGACTGTTGATTTGGTTAACAATACCCCCGGCCTGGTGATAGCTGACATGCGGACGCCAATGGAATTCAAAAATATGTCGTCGAATAACTTTTCAAATCTGGGGCATATAAAAAATGCCATTAATTTTTCGGTTGCTGACCTCGAAGCTTATTTAAAAGACAAGCCAAAATCGACGCCGGTACTTCTGTACGGGGCCTTTTCGTCGAGCATGAAAGGAATGAAAGGTATGACAGACGTTGATTTGGGTTCTCTTTGCAAAAAGCTTACATCCGAAGGCTATTCAAATGTTTACCTATTGTATAATGGCCTGTACTCTGTAGTGTGGGCGTCGGGCAATACTGAAAGCTGCAAGGATGCAAAGAGTATTTTAACTGATCATCAAAATCTTTATTAGCCAGTACAATGATGACCGGATCAACATTTTTAATTCTTATTATCATCGGTTTAACGGCAGGTTTCCTTGGCGGAATGGTGGGTTTGGGCGGCGGGATTATATTAATACCCGCGTTGGTGATATTCCTTGCTATGGACCAACGCATGGCGCAAGGCACAAGCATTGCCATTATGCTGCCGCCGATTGGACTTTTTGCCGTGTTTAATTATTATAAAGCCGGCTATGTAAATGTGAAATATGCGTTGGTAATAGCCGTTGTATTTATGATTGGTGGTTATTTAGGGTCGAAACTTGCGTTAAATATCCCGGCAAGCATGCTGAAAAAGGTATTCGCCCTGCTGCTGGTGCTTGTTGCCGCCAAAATGGTTTTTACCAAATAATTTTGCACATTTTGTTGTTTTACCCGATTAATGCGTAAATTGAAAATATGATTATACATTTCCCGACAGTATTAATGCTGGTTCATATTTTCATTTTTGTGGTCTCGGACCTGTAATAACAATAAATACCCAGGCAAGCATCGAAGGGGAGGCTGATAACGGAACTGCTGCTATTTCACTGATTAACGATACACGTCCCGATGTTATTTTTCTGGATATCCAACTGCCCGATATGCTGGGATTTGATGTGCTAAAAGAATTAAAATACAAGCCCTTTGTTATTTTTACTACGGCTTTCGATGAATATGCGATCAAAGCTTTTGATGCACTCTCGGTTGATTACCTGCTTAAACCCCTAAAAGAGGAAAAGATCGAAAGAGCTCTTAATAAATTACAACATTTTGCCGGCGGGAATATGATCAATCCGGTTTGGAATAATTTCGAATCGCTGGTAAGCGCGTTGAAGCCGCGTAAGGAAATCAAAACACTTTCTGTAAAAAAGGGCACCAAATTTACGCTGGTACAATTGTCTGATATCGTTTATTTTGAGGCGTATGATAAATATACCTTTGTACATACATTAAACGGACAAAAACTGTTTTGTGACCATATGTTGTCGGTTTTAGAAGAAAAATTGTCAGAAGACTTTATAAGGGTGCAAAAATCCTACATCGTCAACAAACAAAAAAT
>DASXMZ010000093.1:0-4738 GCA_036495385.1 Mucilaginibacter sp.
CGGTTACAGGGGGTTGATAAATACAGATCTGATTAGCCCCCAAAAACTTACCCATATAAATTATGCCTTTGTCGATATAAAAAACAACCGGGCATGGCTGCACAGGGAAGCGACTGATACCATAAATTTCAGACATTTAAACCTGTTTAAAAAACAAAATCCAGCCCTTAAAATACTAATCTCAATAGGGGGGTGGACCTGGAGCGGCAAGTTTTCGGATGCGGTATTAACAGATACTTCGCGGCAGGCCTTTGTAGCGAGCGCCGTTGATATTATCAAAAAGTTCGATATGGATGGCATTGATATCGACTGGGAATATCCGGGGCGGCCGGGGTTTGAAGGTAATATCTATCGTCCTGAAGACAAGCAAAACTATACCTTATTGTTCAGCGAACTACGCAAGCAATTAGATAAGCTTGGTGCTAAAAGCGGTAAAAAATATCTCCTCACAACTGCAGCGGGTGCTTTCAGTTCGTTCCTCGATCATACCGAAATGGCAAACGCACAGCAATACCTGGATTATATTAATTTAATGACGTACGATTTTTCGGGTGGTAAAATAGCATCGCATCACACGAGCTTATTTGCATCAAAAGCTTATAAAGCACAGAATAACGCTGACAACGCTGTGAGAATTTTTACAGCCGCAGGCGTACCCGCTAATAAACTGGTATTAGGTATTGCGTTTTACGGGCGTGTTTCAAATTTGGCAGCCGGCGCAAAAGGGCTTGGCGACTCCGTAGCTACTTACTCAAGGAATAAAGGATATACAGTAATAAAGGATAGCCTGGTAAATCAAAATGGATATAAAATGCATCGGGACAGGAATGCAAAAGCACCATGGTTGTTCAACGCGTCAACACGGCAATTCATAACCTATGATGACGAATGGTCGGTAAAGAAAAAATGCAATTATGTTAAAGATAAAAAGCTTGGCGGCGTAATGTTTTGGGAATATAACGACGACCTGAAAGGATATTTATTAGATGAAATAAATAAGATATTAAAAAATAAATAAGGTATTAAAATAAACTAATATCCCTATAAAACAAAAAAAGAGGAAGCTGACGCTTACTCTTTTCGTAGTAACTGACCTCATTATTTACCATAAAGAACTAATTGGTTAGATCGATAATAATAATTGCACAAATATAAAACCTATAGAGTTAGCAGACTAATTTTTTAACAAAAATTAACATCTATTTTTTTAAGAAAAAGTCTGTTTCCTTCCAAACTTATTAACAAATGACATTTTATTAACAAATCACAACCAATTAGGTAAAAATTTCAATGATCAGGGCTATTTTCCATATAAATATTTTAATAATGAAGCATGATTAGGGAAAACCGTATTAAACTTGGCCGATTACAACTAATATCGATGATTTTTTGACTAAAAATAACTAAAAACCACCCTAATTTAAAATTGAGATTTTTACTTGCTTTTCTTTGCTTATTACCCTGTTTACAATTATTTTCTCAAAAAAGAAACTCGGGTTTTCGATACCATATCCGCCGGGCCACTTCTGCTGTTAAGATAGATGGAATTGCGGACGAGCAAACCTGGAAAGATGCCGAAGCGGCGGCAAATTTCGTGATGGTTCTGCCTATGGATACCAGCCTGGCTAAGGTACGAACCGAGGTGAAAATGGCTTACGACCAAAAAAACATATATATCCTTGCAATTTGCTATAAGGGTTTGCCGGGCCCCAACATGGTTGAATCGTTAAAGCGTGACTTCAGCTTTCAAAAAAACGACAACTTTATTTTTTTCATGGACACCTTTAATGATCAAACAAACGGTTTTTCGTTTGGATCAAATGCAGAGGGTGCTCAATGGGATGGTACCATGTACGAAGGGGGAAAGGTTGATTTAAACTGGACCAATAAATGGATTTCGGCCGTTAAGGATTATCCCGACAAATATGTATTTGAAGCGGCTATTCCTTTTACCACCATTCGTTACAAAAAAGGCATAGTTGAATGGGGCATTAACTTTAGCCGTAACGATCTGAAAACAACTGAAAAATCAAGCTGGGCACCCGTTCCGCGTCAGTTCCCTACTGCGTCGCTCGCCTATACCGGCACGTTAGTTTGGGATAACCCACCCCCTGATCCGGGTACTAACATTTCCATTATACCCTATATACTTGGTGGTGTTACAAAGGATTATTCGAACCATAAAGACATCGCCGCTAAAGCTGAGGCAGGTGCAGATGCAAAAATAGCCGTTTCCTCGGCGCTTAATCTCGACTTGACCGTTAACCCCGATTTCTCACAGGTTGACGCAGATAAGCAGGTTACGAATTTAAGCAGGTTTGAACTATTTTACCCCGAGACACGCCAGTTTTTCCTTGAAAATGGCGACCAGTTTAACAATTTTGGATATGCTACAATCCGCCCTTTTTTTTCGAGGCGAATAGGTTTAAATTCAAATATACTGGGAGGTTTCCGGCTTAGCGGTAAGCTTAATAAAGATTGGCGTATAGGCGTAATGGACATGCAGACTAATAGTAATGATTCGTTACCGGCACAAAACTTTACCACTATTGCTTTACAGCGAAAAGTATTTGCCCGTTCAAACATCGGCTTCCTGTTTGTAAATAAAATAGCTTTTAATTACCCCGCAACACCCGTTGCCGCTCAGCCCAATAATTCTAAATATAACAGCAACATTGGCATTGAATATAACCTGGCTTCGGCCGATAATTTATGGACAGGCAAAGAGCTTATATTAAAATCCTTCACTCCCGGTAAAACCGGTCACGACTTTAGCCAGGCGGGCAACCTGCAGTTCGCCAATAAATACTGGACAGCAGGGGCGGAGTATGAGTTTGTGGGCGCTAATTACAATGCCGAAGTCGGCTATGTTCCCCGGAAAGGGTATATTAAATTTAACCCATATGTAGGTTTCCTCTTTTTTCCTCATGGTGGTTCTGTTTTAAGTCATGGCCCGCAGTTAAATTTTACCGATTATTACGATGGTTCCTTTAATTCTACCGATTACAGGAATTATTTATCATACCAGGTAACGTTCAGGGACAGAAGCATATTAACAGGCTTGGTTGAGCATGATTTTGTGAAACTGCTTTCACCATATGATCCAACTAATTATACCGGCAATACACTTCCAACTGGTTTTGAAAGTCATTGGAACAATGCAGAATTATCTTACTTCTCCGTACCACAAAGTGTATTCACATACGATTTTACGCTTGATTATGGTGGCTACTATGCCAACGGAAAAAAAATTAGCCTGGCAAATGATATCGGCTACCGTTTTCAGCCATTCGTTAATATTTTTTGGAGTAATACTTTAAATGTGCTTCAATTACCCGAGCCCTGGGGCCAGAAAAGCTTTTGGCTGGTTGGCCCAAAGGTAGATGTAACTATGACCAATACTTTCTTCCTTACGGGATTTTTTCAATACAACGAACAAGCGAAGAATTTCAATATAAATACACGTTTGCAATGGAGGTACCGGCCGGCTTCTGATTTCTTTATTGTATACACCGATAATTACTTACCGGGGCCATTTAATGTTAAGAATAGGTATTTGGTGTTTAAGTTTACTTATTGGTTTAATAATTGATTTTTGAGTCCGAAAGTCCGAAAGTCGGAAAAGTCCGAAAGATAAAAATGCCTGTTGAAAATTTCCATTTTCGTCGGTAAATCTGACTTCCGATCTCTGACCTCGGATCTCTATTTTTTACTTCCCCCCAACCACAACAATGCATCAACAATCAGCTTTGATTCCATTTCGCTGCTGAATGTGTAAGACAGGGTTTTATCAGTATTGTCGTATTTGTGCTCATAGTCCATATCGTTATGGCCCATGTTAAAATAAATCATCTTGTAATTTTTGTTGGTCCAAACAACGGGGTAGTAGCCACTATGCCATATCTCGCTTTGTTTTGGTCCGGTGCCAAGTGGGAAACTTGCCGAATCAATTGAACACAGTATTTGTATATCGGGATTCTTGCGCAGATCATACTCCCAACGATACCATTCATTTGGCGAGGTTTTAAATGTTTTTGGCATGTGTTTAGTTGCCGGAAAATTCCGGTCTACATCCAAAATTGCTGTTGATGGTCGCCATATATTGCTCACATACTGCCCGGCTCCTATAAATTTATTATGGTACCAGTCCCAGTTTTGGGGAAAATCAGAAGGAGTAAGCGCAAACGCGGCAAAATGGAAACCCATCCATCCGCCGCCACCTTCCATGTATTTTTGAAAAGCAGCTCTTTGTGCGGGATCATCTGCGCGCGTATCTAAAAATATAACAACCTGATAGTGCGACAAGAATTCGGCATTCATGTTACTCCAGTTCTTAGTGGAATCGTATTGAAAATGATATTTAGCCGCCATTTTTGGAAACCACTGGTTAGCTTCGTGCACAAAACTGATATGCGCTTTGTCGTTCCTGGCGGTGTAAAATGCAATTACTTTAAATTTTGGAGAATCGGTTTGAGCTTTAACGGCGGAAAGCCCAAAACACAGTATATAAAATGTGATTATAGTTACGGTTGTTTTATTGATCCTGAAAGATGTAAACATAGTTGAATCGGTTTTAAGTGGTCATGGTAAAAATAGGATTTTTTTTATTTAGGATGTGGCTCTTAGTCTTTCATATTTCAGTACCAGAGAAACTCCCCCGAAATAAAAATAACACTATATTTAAACATCGAAATATAACTATTAAATAGCAGTTATTAACTTGATTATCAACTAATAA
>DASXMZ010000094.1:0-8218 GCA_036495385.1 Mucilaginibacter sp.
GCCTGGTAAAAAGCGCGCAAGTTACCTGGCGTACGATGTAAAAATTCTTCAACCTGCAATAGTTCGCCATTAAAGCGAAGTATATTTCCATTTTTTATTTCAGATGCTTTAGACATAACAAACAATTGAGGCGCAAACTTAGTTACTTAGCGGGAAAGAAACAAACGTTTTAAGGAGGTGAAAGGCAAAAGGTGAAAGGCGAAAGGTTACTAATCAATTTAAGTATACTCTTTTCCGAAAAAACCTTTTACCTTTCGCCTTTAACCTTTCTACCTTTTTACTATTTTTCACCATGGATTCACTAACTCATCTTTCCTTAGGCGTTTGTACAGGTGAAATCCTTTTAGGTAAAAAACTAGGCAAAAAGGCACTGCTATGGGGAGCACTAGCCCAAAGCCTGCCCGACATCGACACTTTTGCGGCTTTTTTTGTTTCGCCTGATAAAGACCTGGTGATTCACCGAAGCCTTACTCACTCGTTATTTTTTGCAGTTGTTGTGGGATTATTGCTGGCTTTATTGGCAAGAGCAATACATCGAAAAAATTTTATACCGATTACTGTACTGGCTTTTTTCTTTATTTTCCAATTAACACTGCACGATTTGCTCGATACCTGCAACAGTTATGGCACCGGCTTACTGGAGCCTTTTAGTAATCATCGGTTCTCAATAAACTTACTTTATGTAGCCGATCCATTGTTTACCATAAGTCTGTTTATAACTTCGATATTTTTGATTTTCAAAAACAATTCAAATAAAAACCGGGCAAGATGGGCCGTTGGGGCAATTTGTATATCAGTATGTTATTTGTTTTTTGCAGGTTTCAATAAAGCCTATGTCAACAGAAGGATGGAAGCGGCCTTTAAAGCGCACCAAATCAATCCGGCAAGTTATTTTACAACACCTACTCCTTTAAACAGCATGCTATGGTATGTTGTAGCGGCAGATAGTGATTATTATACCACCTATGCTTCAGTTTGGGATAATGCAAAACAGCCGGTTGAATTTGAAAAACATCAAAAGAATTATTCGTTGCTGAACAAATCGGTTAACAATGAGGTATTGCATAATTTAATAGAATTTTCGGGCGGTTATTATACCATTACAAAATCTGATAGTGTACTTTATTTTAATATTTTGAGATTTGAACAGATACAGGGCTGGCGCATTCAAAATGCTCCTTTTGCTTTTAGTTATCCATTGGTATCAGGTCATGACCAATATATGCTGCTGCAAAAAGGAAGGTTGGCTGGATGGAATGAAAACTCAGTAAAACAGTATATTGAACGGATAGCGGGTAGGCAAACCAGTAAACACTCACAATAATTTAAGCAAAAATGGATTGGATTTTATTTGGGTCTATTGCTTATGTATGCCTTATCACATCCGTTTGCTTCCGCATTTTGTATGATATCAACTCAACAAGCAAAACTTTTGCTTATTTACTGGTCGTCGTTTTTTTACCGGTAATAGGCATGTTCATTTACTTTGCGGTAGGTGCCAATTACCGTAAAGACAAATTGTATAGTAAAAAGATTGTACGGGACAATGCGCTGCTAGCCGAAATAAGAGCCAAAATTTACGATGAGTCGAAAAAGACGTGGGAAGCGGGCGAGCAAGAGGTAAAGAGTCATAAAAAGTTAGCGCGGATGCTTTTAACTGATAACAGCCCGCTAACCGGAAACAACGAGGTTAAGCTGCTTTTAAATGGCGAAAACAAATTTCCCGAAGTTTTACAGGCCTTGAAAAACGCAAAACATCATATCCATATTCAATATTACATTTTCGAGAACGACAATATCGGCAACCAAATTAAAAACATCCTGATTCAAAAAGCAGCGGAGGGGGTTAAAGTCCGTTTTATTTATGACGATTTTGGCAGCCGCTCCATCCGGAAAAAGTTTGCCGATGAATTGAACGAAGCAGGGGTTGAAACATACCCATTCTATAAAATATTATTCATTGCGCTCTCCAACAGAACCAACTACCGCAACCACCGCAAAATAATTGTTATAGACGGCTGTACGGGTTTTGTAGGCGGCATAAATGTAAGCGACAGGTACATAAATGGTATCGACAAGAAACAGCTCTACTGGAGGGATACGCATGTAATGATAACCGGGCCGGGAGTTTATTATTTGCAATACCTTTTTATTTGCGACTGGAATTTTTGCTGCGGCAAGAACCTTAAGCTGGAGGATGGTTTCTTTTGTTCAACAAAAAGCAAAAAAGGAAATGCAATTGTTCAGATAGCAGCCAGCGGCCCGGATTCAGATAGGCCCACAATCATGTTTTCACTGCTGGAAACCATAGGAATGGCGCAAAATGAAATACTCATTACCTCTCCTTATTTTATTCCCGGCGAAAGTATTTTGGATGCGCTTAGCGTTGCGGCGTTGAGCGGTGTCAAAATAAAACTGCTGGTCCCCGACAAGTCTGACTCCGCCCTTGTAAATGCCGCCGCGCGATCATATTATGGCGAGATGCTAGATGCCGGAGCCGAAATTTACCTTTACAAAAAAGGATTTGTCCATGCCAAGACCCTTGTCGCCGATGGACAACTGGCTATAATAGGGACCGCCAACATGGATAACCGCAGCTTTGAACTCAACTTTGAAGTTAACAGTATGATATACGATACCAAAATCGCTACACAATTGAGAGATTCTTTTTTTGAAGATATTAAAGACGCAGTAAAAATAAATCCCAACACCTGGAAAAAGCGCAGCCTTTTTAAACAACTCCCCGAAAAATTGTGCAGGCTGCTATCGCCGTTACTTTAAGAGGTGAAGGACGAAAGGTTAAAGGCGAAAGGTCGTTTGTACTAATGAATGTAAGTATACTCCTTCTCAAAAAAACCTTTTACCTTTCGCCTTTAACCTTTCATCTAAAATCCGCACATTTGCACATCCAAAATTTGCACATCCTGATATGAGTGTTTCTTTACTAGCCCAAAATCTGCATGGCTCCGAAATTATAAAAATTGCAGGCGAGATAAACGAATTAAAAAGACAAGGACAGAACATAGCCAATTTAACCATCGGCGATTTCGATTCAAATATTTATCCCATCCCTGATGCATTAAAACAAGGAATTGTTGAGGCTTACGGGCATAACCAAACTAACTACCCCCCTGCCGATGGCATGCTCAGTTTACGCGAAAGCGTTTCGGCGTTTTTAAAAAGCCGTTATGGTCTTGATTATCCAGCTAACCAGGTATTAATTTCGGGCGGGTCACGGCCCTTAATATATTCTACATTTTTAGCAGTTGTTGATCCGGGAGATAAGGTTGTTTTCCCAGCACCTTCATGGAATAATAACCATTACAGCGATCTCACCAAAGCTGAAGCTATTATTGTTCAAACCCGGGCCGAGCATAATTTTATGCCAACAGCCGATGAAATCCGCCCTCACCTTAAAGGGGCCGCTTTACTGGCACTATGCTCGCCGTTAAACCCGACTGGTACCATGTTCAGCAAAAAAGACCTCGAAGAAATTTGCGACCTGGTGATAGTCGAAAACAAAACCCGCAAAGCCGGTGAAAAACCGCTTTATTTATTATACGATCAAATCTATTCGCAATTGACATTTGGCAGTCATCAGCATTACAACCCTGTTAGCTTACGACCTGAATTAAAAGACGTGTGTGTTTTTGTTGACGGCGCTTCAAAATGTTTTGCTTCCACAGGTGTGCGTGTTGGCTGGGGTTTTGGTCCGGCTCGTGTCATCAATCACATGAAGGCTATAGTTGGCCATATGGGTGCATGGTCGCCAAAGGCGGAGCAGGTGGCAATGGCTAAGTTTTTAAAACAGGATAACGAAGTAAACAGCTATTTGAGTGATCTGAAAGGAAAAATTCAAAATAGCCTTAATACATTATACAAGGGTTTTCAGCAGCTAAAAGCCGAAGGTTTTAACGTAGATGCCATTGAACCGATGGGAGCCATTTATCTCACCATAAAGGTTGATTATTCCGGCAAAACCACTCCCGACGGTACTGTACTAAAAACAGCTACCGATATTAATTTTTACCTCATCAAAGAAGCCAAAGTTGCCTTTGTGCCTTTCTCTGCTTTTGGTACCGGCGAAGATATAAACTGGTTCCGGGCATCTGTAGGCGCCTGTACTTTGCAGGATATTGAACAGATGATACCGAGGATTAAAGAAGCTTTGTCTAGGTTGGTTTAGTTTTGGTTCATGGTTGATGGTTCATAGCCGGAGCCGTGTCTTTAGGTAAATAGAGCCATAATATTCCTCTTTGTCATTGAGGAACGAAGCAATCTCCTCGCTATACTTCGTCGCAAATGCATTAACGACGAGATTGCTTCGTCGTTCCTCCTCGCAATGACAAATTTGTTACTTGTGTTACAGTATGTCAGCTTCTTCAGTTTTCGCAAAGATTTTTTATCCTTTTTTATTTAATACAATCAGAGGTTTTGTATGACTAAAATCTAAAACCCTAATCCAATTGCCCATCAATATGTGCGCCTATCTCTTCAATAGTTGTTTGGGGTAGCAGGGTGCCATTGGTTTGTATCCAGCCGACTGCTGGGTTGTATTCAACATCGGCCATGTAATAATTGTTGAAGAATACCTTTATGGTATCTGAATGTACCAGGGCCTCACAAAAAAATAATTTGTCTGCATATTTTATTTCAAAACCAAGTGCCGGCGTTTCCTGATCCATATACACAAAGCTACGAAATCATCTTTTCATTACTAAATATTTTAGTATTATTATCTGGATCAGGATTTGCAGGATTAAAGGATTTACAGGATGCTGAAGGCGCAACCATCTTGAAAATCTTAAAATCCTGCAAATCCTGATTCAGACCCTCAACTTTTTGAAATTAAATTATTAAATATCAAATAATTAAATTTAATTTTAGATTAATAATTTAACCCTTAACCCGAACACCTAAATCCGAAAATTATGCCTGTTTCAAAAGAAGTTTTTATGACCCGCTGGTATGACGAGTTATGGAACAACGCTAACGAAAACGTAATTGACGAAATGTTGCACCCAAACGTCAAAGCACATGGCCTGTGGGCAGAACCCATTGTCGGCAAGGAACAGTTTAAACAGTTCTATAAAGCTTTCAGAAAAGACTACGGCAACATCAAAGTTGTTATCGAAAAAAATCTAATGGATGGAAATTATTTAGTTTCACTATGTAGCGTTAAAGGTATCCATAACGACACAGGCAAACCAATTGAGTTTTTTGGAACCTCCATTGCCCTTGTGGAAGACGGGCTATTAGTTGAAGGCTGGAATTGTTTTGATTTCCTGACTTTGAACATCCAAAATGGAAAAATAAAACCGGAACAATTGAGCTGATCTGATATCTTTTTTCATCGCAAATGTGCTTCCGGCCGGAGGCACAAACATGATATTGCTGTACATTATCAATAAGCTGAAACAACAATAATCGACGGTGTTTCATCCTGTAATTCTTCTATCCAAAAAATCTAAGTTCAGACAAAATCCTCATTTCAAGATCACTAAGCCACTTTTCATGACACTTCACTGACCAAATTAAAAAAAAAGTCAAAAATAATCACTTGTTAATCAAACGATTGAATAATCGTGACATTTAGATGAAACGCCCGGCTTTTTTCTGATGTTATTTTGTAATGTTTTTAATGCCGACCCCCCTTTGTGCATTAAACAGCACGATAAATTATTCAAAATGCTATGTATAAAATATTGGTTATAGCGCTTTTGCTTATCTCCGGGATAACCTCTGCATCAGCACAGCGCGATTGGGAATTGAGTACGGAAAAGGACGGAGTCAGGATATATACCAGCATGGTACCCGACTCGAAAATTAAGGCAATAAAGGTAGAAGGCGAATTTAATGCAACGCCATCTCAGCTTGTTGCATTAATAATGGATGTTAATTCTTCCGCCGAATGGGTATATCATGTAAAGTCATCAGTACTGGTTAAGCGGGTTTCCCCGTCCGAACTGTATTATTACTCTGAGGTCACTTTACCATGGCCTTTAACTAATCGTGATTTTGTGGCTCATTTAATTGTTAGCCGAAATCCGGTTACCAAAGTTGTAACCATCGATGGTCCGGCAGTAGCCGGCTTTGTCCCTGTAAAAGAAGGCGTTATACGGGTTATAGATTCAAAAGGAAAATGGATCATCACACCGATAGGCCCCAACAGGATAAAAGTTGAGTATACTATTCATGTTGACCCCGGAGGCACACTTCCTTCCTGGCTGGTAAATACGTTTGCTACTGAAGGCCCGCTAAAAATTTTCAGAGGTATAAAAGAGCAACTGCAAAAAAGGGCAAATAGAGACAGAGACGCAGACTTTGCATTTGTCGAAAATTAATTAAGCTTGATTTAGCTGGTTAAAAGACCAACCGGTCAAATATGGTCTAAGCCTATAATCTAAAAATCATTTAAACGGCGAAGCTGTCTAAAAACGATTTGAATTTCTTTTCATTGCCGTTGACTTCAGTCAACGGTTATAAATGAAATGCAGAAATGCGGCTTCAGCCGAAATAAGCAACGCGCAATTTAGGCTGAAGCCGTTTGTTTACTCGCTATTACTCCGTTGGCTGAAGCCAACGGCAACGAATTTTATCAAACGGCAAATTTTTATATTATTTTTAGACTAGCTTCTTAGTTCCGGCAAAAGAATGCAAAATTAGTTTGTATATCAACTATCATGTATTTAACTTTGTATTGGAAAAATTTACATGCTTAATGCAACCAGCAAATTCCTTAGTTGAATATGGCAGCCGGCGTATCATCATTACTGTTACTGCAGTATTTTGCGCCCTGCTCGAAATTATAGATACCACCATTGTTAACGTGGCCATTAACGATATGCGCGGTAACCTGGGCGCTACGTTAAACGAGATAAGCTGGGTAATTACTGCTTATTCGCTCGCCAATGTTATTGTAGTACCTATGACGAGTTGGCTTTCGCAGCAATTCGGGCGTCGAAATTATTTTGCAGCTTCCGTTATAATTTTTACAGTGTGTTCTTTTTTATGCGGCAATGCCACCAATATTTGGGAACTGGTTGTTTTCAGGTTTATCCAGGGAATGGGCGGAGGAGCTTTACTGGTAACATCACAAACCATAATTACTGAAAGCTGGCCGGTTGAAAAAAGAGCCATGGCGCAAGCCATTTACACGCTTGGCGTTATTGTTGGCCCTACGCTTGGTCCGCCACTGGGTGGGTATATTGTTGATCATTACTCGTGGCCTTTTATTTTTTATATCAACATACCGGTCGGCATTATTGCGACCCTGCTTACACTCCAATTTGTGCGAAGCCCCAAATATGAAGAGAAACGGCCGGCAAGCCAGGTAGACTGGCTGGGGATTGGCTTACTGACGGCGGGGGTAGCGTCGTTACAATTTGTATTGGAAAAGGGGCAGGAGGAAGATTGGTTTAGCAGCAAGTTAATTATTGCATTAACGGTTGTAGCGGTTTTCGGTATTTTGCTCTTTATCTGGCGCGAACTTGAATACCGGTTTCCAGTGGTTAACCTGCGGGTATTAAAAAATGGCAATCTGAGCATTGGTGTAATGCTATCTTTTGTAATGGGATTTGGACTGTTCGGTTCCACGTTTATTATTCCTTTGTATACGCAATCGCTGCTTGGATGGACGGCCCAACAAGCCGGGATGCTTATGCTCCCGAGCACCTTGTTTGTAGCTGTTATGATGCCTGTGGTGGCACAATTGATTCAGCGCGGTATTCAGCAAAAGTATCTTATTGCAATTGGAATGGCGATCTTTTTTGTTTACAGTTACCTGTCGTACACCATACTTACGCCCTACACAAGCTCTGGCGACTTTTTCTGGATATTAATAGTGAGAGGGTTTGGGCTGGGATTATTGTCGGTTCCGGTAAGCACCATGTCGCTTTCAACCTTGCAGGGCCAGGAAATTGGCCAGGGCGCAGCCTTTTCAGGTATGATGCGTCAGCTGGGCGGGTCGTTTGGCGTGGCCCTTATCTCAACATTCGTTTCCAGGCAAACACAGGTGCACAGAAACACGTTAGTTAGTCATTTAAGCGTTAACGACCCCGCCGTTCAACAACGGGTGATGCAGATGGCAGCCGGTGTACGGCAGCATGCAGGTGTTGACAGCATAACGGCGAGGCAAACGGCGTATGCTATGCTGGAAGGATCGGTAACGAGGCAGGCAACGCTGCTTTCGTACATGGACGTTTTTTTGTGGGTTGGC
>DASXMZ010000095.1:0-4206 GCA_036495385.1 Mucilaginibacter sp.
AATTTGTTTGTCTACAATTTCGCCATTTTTAAAGAACAATAAGGCCGGGATATTACGGATACCAAATTTCATTGATATACCGGGATTGTTATCAACATTAACTTTACCTACAACCGCCTTGCCATCATATTCTTTTGCAATTTCTTCTACTACGGGGCCAACCATTCTACAAGGTCCGCACCATTCCGCCCAAAAATCAACCAAAACGGGTTTATCAGATTTAAGGACAAGTTCTTCAAAGTTTGCATCAGTTATTTCTAAAGCCATGATTTTATATGTTTTAATTTTTTTCTATTTACAAATATATACTATTCAAATAGCTTGCCGTATTAAAACTATGTCATATTGACATTTGTTGCGTAATTTAAAAGTAAGATTTGGTTTGGGAGAGGAAGGAATGTTGGAAGTCGGAAGTCCGAGGTCGGAAGTCGGAAAGTCCCGTTAGCGTCATTGCGGGGAACGAAGCAATCCCCGACTGTGCAGGGCAGACAGATAAATGCTCTCAATGGTAAATCCAACAACATTTTACAAGAATTCTTGATTGTCCCATGTGGTCTGCTAGCTGGAGCGTGTTGGCTCATCGCAAAGATGTGGTAGTCTTTTTTAAAGTTCAAAACAAAAATCCGAAATAGCCCCCCTTTAAATCTCCCTCCAAAGGAGTCCTTTGGACCCGGTAGGGGAGACTTTTGAAACCCGCTTCTCAAAATCCGAAATCGAAAATCCGAAATTCCAAATGGTAATTTATTACATTTGGCCCATGAGTATTGTTGTTGAATCGTTAACAAAGGTATATGGGCCGCAAAAGGCTGTGGATAGTATTAGCTTTAGTGCCAAACCGGGTGTTTTAGGTTTCTTAGGCCCGAATGGGGCTGGTAAGTCGACCACTATGAAAATACTGACCGGTTTTATTCCGCAAACAGCGGGTAAAGCGTCGGTATGTGGTTTTGATGTAGAAAAAGATCCGCTCGAAGTTAAACGCAATATTGGTTACCTGCCCGAAAGTAATCCGCTTTACCTGGATATGTTTGTAAAAGAATCGATGGCGTTTATTGCCGGTATCCACCGGCTTCCATCGCCGCAAAAACGTATCGACGAAATAATTGAATGCACCGGCCTGGGACCGGAACAACATAAAAAAATTGGTCAGCTATCAAAAGGCTATCGTCAGCGCGTAGGGCTGGCACAGGCTATTTTACATGATCCGCAAGTACTTATACTCGACGAGCCAACTTCGGGACTCGACCCCAACCAACTCATCGGCATCCGCCAGCTCATCCTGGACCTGGGTAAAACTAAAACTGTTATCTTATCCACCCATATTATGCAGGAAGTGGAAGCGGTATGCAACCAGGTGATCATCATTAACAAGGGGAAAATTGTTGCTGACGATACTTTGGAAGGATTGAGGAATAAGAATAAGGGGCAGACGCTGGAGAATATTTTTATAAGCCTTACCAACTAAATTGCAGAGATAGAGAATAAGATTTGTATTGAATACGAACATTTTGGTGGCGAATTTCGTTAGAAAGTAACTCAATAAGGCATGAATAAAATCTTACTATTTGTAATTATATCTCTTGGTGCTGTTACTAATTGCCTCGCTCAAACAAAGTCTACTATGCAGCTCAGCATAGGCGGTGAGTTTGGAGTACCGGTGGGCCAGGCCAGCGAGGTTTATGGTAAAGTGTTGGGAGCATCGCTAAAGTTTGAAGTGCCTGTTTCAAAATCCCCATTCAGTATTGTAATTACTTCGGGTATCAGCAGCTTTTTGGTAAAATATGACTATACTGGGATTTTGGATAATGCTTCATACATACCTGTTGAAGCTGGCGGCAAATATTACTTTAGCAAGATAGGATATTTCGAGGCCGACTTTGGTGTATCCAATAATATTAACACAAATTATACCGCAGCAAAAACAGCTTTTATTTATTCCCCGGTTATTGGTCTTTCGGCGCCCACCAATAAACCAAACAAGCACAAGCACACCATTGATATAGGTGTGAGATATGAAGGCCGGGTTGAAAGCGGCGGTACGGTTGGCCAGCTGGCGCTTCGTATTGCGTATAGATTCCCCTTGTGAGCACCTTATAAATTCTTCAAAATAATTGCCGGGTCCCTGTGCAAGACTTACTTATTTATTAGTTGTGAGCTTATAAATATTTTATATGTTTGTTAGCATAAAGTCTTATCGTGTATGAAGAAATTCTTATGGGCAATAATCGTATTTGGAAGTATGATAACCGGCAGTTTTGCTCAATCAACGGGTTTCGGAAAATTTAATTTAGGGCTTTATGGAGCATTACCACTCACAAACATGCGGCAAATATTTAATGCCGGTGTGGGCGGCTCGCTTAAGTATGAGTATCGTTTAGGAAGTCTTCCCTTTTCGGGAAAACCTGGTTTTTTAAATAATCTTTTTTTTAGTTTGGAAAGCGGCTACGAAGCTTTTGATGTTAAAAAGGAACTCCAAAATGCTTACGTTCCCTCCACATACGGTTATGTTCCTGTAAAGTTTGGTTTAAAATATTATGCTGTCAAGGGCCTCTATGCCGAGTGGCAATCAGGTATATGCTTTTTTACACAACATGGTGGCGGCCATTCATTTGACTTTTCCCCAGGCATAGGTTACTCATTTAAACAAGGATTCGAAATAGGTTTACGCTACGAACAGTGGACACAAAAACCGGAAAAGCATATCACCGGCGATTATGGTCAATCCGGGCCCTTTGCCAAAGAAAGCAATTTTCAGCAGCTGCAATTACGTATAGCGGAAAGATTTTGAAATATGTTAAAAACCGTTTTGCTTTAGTAATTATTGTTTAATTTCGGCGCTCAACTCTAATCTTCAAAGTGCTTAGTATACTAAAAAAGGAAATTGTTTCGTACCTCAGCTCCCTTGTGGCCTATGTCACCATCGGGGTATTTTTATTGGTATCAGGATTGTTTTTATGGGTATTCCCGGAGTCGAGCGTCCTCAACTACGGATATGCCGGTTTAGATAGCTTTTTCAGCACGGCGCCTTTTCTGTTCATGTTTCTGATTCCGGCAATTACCATGCGCTCGCTGGCCGAAGAGCGCAAGGAGGGCACCTTCGAGCTGCTGCTAACGCGGCCATTAACCGATTGGCAAATTGTATTGGGGAAATATTTAGCCTGCCTGGTTATCGTTTTCTTCGCGCTTGTTCCAACGCTGGTTTATTATTACTCCGTTTATGAATTAGGGGCACCTAATGGAAATATTGATACTGGGGCAGTAATTGGTTCATATATTGGCTTGTTTTTATTAGGTGCAGGTTTTTGTGCGATTGGCTTATTTGCATCGTCGGTAAGCAAAAACCAGATCATCGCTTTTACCATTGCCGTATTTCTTTGTTTCTTCTTTTACAGCGGGTTTGATTCACTGTCACAATTACTATCTCTGCAAAACCTAAGTCTTGAAAATTTAGGTATCACGGAGCATTACCAATCAGTAAGCCGCGGCGTTCTGGATACCCGCGACCTTGTTTATTTTGTGATACTCACCGGTGTGTTCGTTTGCCTTACATTGTTTGTATTGCTTAAACAACGGCAAAAAAGTTTGCAGGGCAGCGACGCGAAATATTGCTTCTCAGTATTGGGCATATTGGTCCTTTTAGGGATTGTGTCCAATTTGATGTTTACCCGTTTTGATTTTACAAAGGAAAAACGTTTTACAGTATCGCCAATCAGCCGTAATATAATGGACAGCCTCAAGGCGCCGGTAAGGGTTGTTGTTTATTTACAGGGCGACAACTTTTCAGGTTCGATGAAAAGGCTGCAGCGGGCCACCCGTGATATGCTGAGCGATTTGCAGGCTTACAGTCATGGCAGACTCCATTTTGAGTTTGTTGACCCGATGGCAAGTATCAAAAATTTACCCGATGACCAGCAGAAGGCAGCGTATGATTCATTACAGGCTAAAGGAATTGTGGGCCAGCCCAGCAGCATAAAAACTGATAATGGCGTTACCCAGATGTTAATATTCCCAGAGGCGCTGGTCCGGTTTGAGGGGAAAACCATAGCAGTTAATTTGTTACAGTCGCGCATCGGGTTATCAGAAGACGAGGTATATAATAACTCCATACAAAACCTGGAATATGCTTTTTCGTCGGCTATTAAAAAAATAACAAGCGGAGGGAAACCTATTATTGCCTTTACTGAAAGCAACCATGAACTGAACGATCTG
>DASXMZ010000096.1:0-15467 GCA_036495385.1 Mucilaginibacter sp.
CGCAACAATGTTAAAGACATGCCGCTGTTTGTGAGCAATTTTAATTTTGCCAAGGGATATAACCGGTTTACTGTTATATACGATGATGGGACATCGCACGTAGGCGGGTTTACCGGCGAACTGGATTATAAAGAATCGGACGACCTCAATATTTTTGGGCGTATGGAGTTTAAAAATTACCAAATGGCTACTGTTGCACAACCCTGGAACCTGCCCAAATTTAAGCTCACGGCCGGTACTTCAATCCACATAAGTGATAAGGTTGATGTTACCGGCTCATTGCTGATACGCGGCTCGGCTATGGATCCGCATACATATGCTGGTACCGTCGTAACCCCTACACCGACCACTATCAGCTCATTTGCCGATCTGAGCGGTGAAGTGCAGTACAAGGCGACTAAAAAGATATCGGTTTTTGTACGTGTCAATAATATTTTAAATGGCACCAATCAAACATGGTTGTATTATCCTGAGTATGGATTTAATATATTTGGCGGTGTTGGGTTTAGTTTTTAAGCCATGCCTGTCGGCAGACAGGCTTTTTAAATTTTATAATAAACTGTACTTTTAGTGCGATGAATTTAGCCGATTATATAAGTGAACTGTTAGCGCAGCACGATGAAGTCAACGTACCCGGCTTGGGTGCTTTTGTGCGGGAGCGTATAAACGCTTACTATAACGATAAGGAAGCTAAATTTTATCCGCCCTGTCACAGGGTGGCTTTTGTTGGCCAATTAAAAGACGACAACGCATTTACGCAGTACCTCGCCGGTAAAAAGAACATATCACTGGCGTCGGCAAAATATTTCACAGAAAAATTCACTATTAAGTTGCGGGAAGAGGCCGCAAACGGTGCTTTTTTATTCAGCGGCTTAGGTTCGTTCGTTACCGAGCAGGGTGAACTGGTTTTTAAACCCAATGATAAAATCACATCCGACCCTTCTTTTTATGGTTATCCGGCTATAGCCATAAATAGAGTAGGTGTCGCTGCCCATATTGAGCATGCCAAACCTGTTTTTGTACAGCCCGTAGCGGCACCTGTGATTACCGCTACGGCGTTACCCACTGCCGAACCAGAGCAATATTTTGAAGAAGAGCCGGAGTGGAAAAAGCGTTTAAGTATATGGC
Organism: Mucilaginibacter sp.; assembly: GCA_036495385.1. GTDB lineage: Bacteria > Bacteroidota > Bacteroidia > Sphingobacteriales > Sphingobacteriaceae > Mucilaginibacter. The sequence goes on from DASXMZ010000096.1 coordinate 1,129, forward strand.
TTATTTTGCTGATCGTTGTTGCGGTGATTGCGGGAGGTATTTTTGCTGTTTATGAGTTTTATCCGGATGTATTTGCTAACCTAATGGGCGACAACCCTCCGCCCATAGAAAAGAAAGCGAAGATAGTCCCGGCGGTTAAACCGGATACCACCAAAACGGCGCAACCTGTTGCCGATACAACATCGAAAACTGATACATCGGCAAAGTCGGTTTCCACACAGGCTATCAATCCTCCCGATACAATTAAAGCATCGCACTGGGAAATAATTATCGACTCCGAAACCAAAATGGCTGTAGCTACAGTGGCTCTCAATCAATACAAAGAAAAAGGCGTTGACGCGAAAATCGTAATAGACTCAACCGGTAAGCATTTTATGGTATCGGCAGGGTCGTACCTCACAAGAGCCGAAGCTGAAACAGAAAGACTAAAGTTGGTAAGTGGCAGAAAAATATACAAAGATTCACGTTTATTAGAAATTAAATCCCAGAAATGACATTATTATTTGCAGAGGCAACAGATACAGCACACAAGATCATAGATTCAATAAAAACTGCCGGCCAGCAATTGGCCCCTATTACAGATAAAGAGTTACATTTTGGCGATCTGCTTATAAAGGGCGGTTGGGTAATGATCCCAATCGGTCTTCTGGCCGTGCTGGGCCTGGTTATATTTTTCGAAAGATATTTTACCATCCGCAAAGCGTCAAAAGATGACTCGAACCTGTTAATGCAGGTACGTTCGGCAATTATTATGGGTAATCTCGAATCGGCTAAAGCCATCTGCCGCAACAGCAACACACCGTTGGGACGTATGCTGCAAAAAGGTTTGCTGCGGATAGGCAGGCCCATAAAAGATATTGAAGGTGCTATTGAAAATGTTGGTAAGCTGGAAGTTTCGAAACTTGAAAAGAACATCGGGATTTTAGGCATTGTTGCCGGTATAGCGCCCATGTTTGGCTTTTTGGGAACCATTATTGGGGTTATTAAGATTTTTTATGATATATCGGCTTCGGGTGATTTAAGTATCAGCACCATATCCGGAGGACTTTATGTAAAAATGATAACTTCAGCTGCGGGGTTGATGGTAGGTATTTTGGCTTACGTAGGACATCATATTTTAACCATGATGGTCGATAAGATAATTTTAAGGCTGGAAACCGATGCGATTGAATTTATTGACCTGTTAGAAGAGCCAAGCAAATGAATTTAAGAAAAAAACAAAGAGGGGCTTCTGTCGAGGTTCAAACTTCGGCAATGAACGACATCATGTTTTTCCTGCTTTTGTTTTTCCTGATAGCAGCGACGCTGACCAACCCGAATGTTATAAAATTATTGTTACCAAAATCGGCGTCGGGTAAACCAATATCAAAAAAAACGCTCAATGTGACAATAAGCAAAAGTTTGCAATATACGGTTAACAACAAACCTGTGGTGCTTGCAGATTTGTCAAACGTTTTATCCGGATATAAAAAATTGTCACCTGATTTAACCATAATTTTGCATGTTGATAAAACGGTTGCCATACAGGATATTGTTGAGGTAATGGATATATCAAATAAATTGAGTATAAAGCTTGTATTAGCAACGATTCCAAAGTAATCGGATAAAAGGTTAGGTGTAAAGAAAATGCAATATCAGGAAGAAAATAATTATCCAAAGGCATTTTTGGCAACCGGTATTATACTGGCTGTGGTGATTGCTTTATGTTATTTTATCGTATTTAAAAACCCGCCTCCGGAGGATATGGGCGCTGGCGGGATATTGGTAAATTATGGCACAACTGATAAGGGGATGGGCAAGGATAATGCAAGCAGCGAAGAGCCTTCGGTAGCCGAGAAAGCGAACCTTACTCAACCTAACAAAGTCACTGCGACCCAACCTACCGAACAAAAAACTAAGGTCGATATAAGCAATGAAAAAGTAGTAACTCAAAATACGGAAGACGCGCCCGAAGTTGCAGCCAATTCAAAAAAATCGAGCCAGCCGGTAGCTACGGAACCGGCTAAACCTGTAAAAAAACAGGTAGTAAATGCAAATGCTTTGTATAAGGGCCCCTCAAAAACTGGTTCAGGGGCAGGGGATGGTACAACTACTACGCCGGGCAACCAGGGTAGCCGCAATGGATCCACGTTGAGTGATAATTATGGTCCGGGCGGTTCGGGTGGTGGCAGCTTAAACATGCCAAATTGGAATTATGTTAATCCCCCTGATGTAGATGATAAACACAATGTTCCAGGTGTTGTTGTTGTCGATTTCACAGTTGATCAAAATGGTAATGTGATAGAGGTTCATTCCAACAGAAAAAAGACTAGAGCCGCGCTGGACCTAATACTAAATTGCGAGGACGCTATTAGAAAATCAAAATTTACGTCGTCGACTCCTGTTACTGGAAATCACAATGGCGAGTATACATTTATATTTAAAGTTAAATAACGTCTTTCTTGATTAAATCCAAGAAATTATATCCAACGAAAACTAAAAACTAATGTTATTCGCTGAACAAGGGAGAAAAATTTTAGAATTTGCATAGTCTGCGAGCATTGTTTAACATACATATTTGTTAAGTTTTTCTACTTGTTCCTCGAGACGATATTCAAAAAAGGTTATATATTGTGTTCAAAAAGATCCGCTAAAACTCAGTTAAGACAATCAATCTTCAAGGTTATAGTTCATGTTTTAATAGATTTTGGAGTTTATTTTAATGCTACTTTTGCCCATTGGTTATGAACTATGACCCCATGACTTACCCCGAAACCATACAATACCTCTACAGCCAGTTGCCTTTATTTACTCGGGACGGGCCTTCGGCATATAAGGCAAACCTTGATAATACCATCGAGCTATGTAAACGGTTGGGCGACCCGCAACATAAATTTAAAAGTGTGCATGTAGGAGGTACTAATGGAAAGGGTTCTACTTCGCATATGCTGGCAGCTATATTGCAAACTGCAGGTTATAAAACCGGTTTATATACTTCTCCGCATCTAAAAGATTTCCGTGAGCGCATCCGGATTAACGGGCAAATGATTAGCGAGCAGGAGGTGATAGACTTTGTGGCTAAACATCAAAATGATTTTGAGGAGATCAAACCTTCCTTTTTTGAAATGACGGTTGGCCTTGCATTTGATGTTTTCGCAAAACAAAAAGTTGACATCGCTATTATCGAAGTTGGCCTGGGTGGTCGTTTGGATTCCACCAATATAATAACTCCTTTGGTTTCTGTGATCACTAATATCGGTTGGGACCATATGAATCTGCTTGGAAATACCCTACAGCTTATTGCTACCGAAAAAGCCGGCATCATAAAGTCCGGTATCCCGGTTATAATTGGCGAACGCCAGCCGGAAGTTGCCGATATTTTTATAAAAAAAGCAAAAGAGGAGGGGAGTAGTATTTTGTTTGCATCTTATTTGGGGTCAGAGGTTAGAGATCAGAGGTTAGAGGTTAGAGATCGGAAGTCAGAACTTGCTGTAGACGAATTTTTGGATGTTAAAATTTTTCGCCGAGTGGAAAATTCTCCCATCCAATCTCTAACCTCTGATCTCCAATCTCCAATTGCCGACCTCCGACTTGACCTCACCGGTAGCTATCAGCTTAATAATCTAAAAACAGTTTTGTGTGCGGTTGAAGAATTAAAAGCGCAAGGCTTTGATATTTCTGACGAAAATATAAAAACCGCTTTAAGCAATGTAAAAACGTTAACCGGGCTGCATGGCCGCTGGGAGGTTTTAAATAAAAACCCATTAACCATTTGCGATACCGGGCACAACCCTGAAGGCATAGCGGCAGTATTACAGAATATTTCAGCAATAAATTATGATCGGTTGCATTTTGTAATTGGTGTGGTTAATGATAAAGATATCAGCAAGATATTGGATATGCTGCCAAAGGATGCCATTTACTATTTCTGTAAACCCGATATACCGAGGGGACTTGAAGCGGAAAGCTTAAAGCAGAAAGCGGAAAGCTTTGGATTGTTTGGGGAAACTTATCCTTCAGTAAAAGCGGCTTTAAACGCTGCCCAACAGCGTGCAGCTAAAAACGACCTTGTTTTTGTGGGAGGAAGTACGTTTGTTGTAGCTGAAATTATTTAGTAGGAAGGATCAAACCATTGACCTTGCTTTTGTAATTTCTGCATTAAAGACTCAACTCGATAAGTAAGATAATTTAAAAATTCTATTTTTACTGTCAAATCAGCCTATTATACTTATGCCATACCAACCCGCTTCCGACAGATATACAAACATGCAATACCGCCGCTGCGGACGGAGCGGTATTATGCTTCCGGCTATTTCGCTGGGTTTATGGCACAATTTCGGACATGTGGACGTTGCCGAAAATTTCCGCAACATTTTATTGCTTGCCTTCGACAACGGCATCACTCATTTTGACCTTGCCAACAACTACGGGCCGCCACCGGGCTCGGCTGAAGAAAATTTTGGCCGCATTCTAAAAGAAGATTTTCGCGGGTACCGCGATGAAATGATCATTTCCACAAAAGCCGGCTATACCATGTGGGAAGGTCCTTACGGAGATTGGGGTTCAAAGAAATACCTTGTTTCCAGTTTGGATCAGAGCCTGAAAAGAATGGGTTTAGATTATGTTGATATATTTTATCATCACCGTCCGGACCCTGAAACGCCATTGGAGGAAACAATGACTGCGCTTGACCTTGTTGTGCGGCAGGGTAAGGCCTTATATGTGGGTATTTCTAATTACCCGGTGGAAGAAGCCGCCAAAGCCATTAATATTTTAAGGGACTTGGGCACTCCCTGCCTTATACACCAACCCAAATATTCAATGTTTGTGCGATGGGCTGAGGATGAGCTTTTGGATGTATTGGAAGAACAAGGCGTGGGCTGTATACCATTTTCGCCACTTGCGCAAGGTTTGTTGACGGATAAATACTTACACGGTATTCCTGAAGATTCGCGGGCGGCAAAATCAACGGGGTTTTTACAAAAAAGCCAGATAACACCGGGGAAGGTAAATCAAATTAAACAGCTGAATGCAGTAGCTTTAAAGCGTGGGCAAACCCTTGCTCAAATGACATTGGCCTGGCTTTTAAAAGATAGCAGGGTAACATCTGTGCTCATCGGCGCAAGCAGGCCTCAGCAATTAACCGATTCGCTGAAATGCCTCGATAATATCCGGTTTTCGGAAGAAGAACTTGCAAAGATTGAAGACATATTGTAGTGGGATTATTGTAAACTAAAAATATATAAGTACGATATTACGATTTAAAACCCAATTGTCATTGCGAGGAGGAACGACGAAGCAATCTCGTCGTATGTAATTGCGCTAATGCGTTGGCTACGAGATTGCTTCCCCGAAATAAATTCGGGACAGGCTGTTCCTCGCAATGACATAGCTGGAGTTTTTATTTAACCATCGTATAAATAAAATCAAAATGGGTAATATAAACTGGGGCATAATTGGCTGCGGCAATGTGACTGAAAAAAAGAGTGGTCAGGCTTTTAATAACATTCCAAATAGCAGTCTCGTAGCGGTAATGCGCCGCGATGCCGAAAAAGCCGCAGACTATGCCAAACGTCACGGCGTAGGCAAATGGTACAGCGATGCCGAACAGTTAATGAACGATCCGGATGTTAACTCGGTATCTATCGCTACGCCTCCAGCTTTTCACCTGGAATATGCTTTGGCAGCTTTAAAAAAGGGCTTGAATGTGTACGTGGAGAAACCAGTTACACGCAATGCTGAAGAAGCCCGCCAAATGGTTGCAGCTGTAAAAGCGTGTGGTGGCAAATTAACCGTTGCACATTACCGGCGTGCTTTACCCATGTTTTTAAAGGTGAAAGAGCTGCTTGAAAAAGGAACCATAGGTGAAATCAGGACTGTACAAATCAGGATGTGGAAAACATCGCGACCTGATTTAATAGCCAACTCTGAAACCAACTGGCGGGTACATCCGGAGTTATCGGGCGGCGGCTATTTTCACGATCTTGCACCTCACCAGCTCGATTTGATGTTATTTTACTTTGGCGAGCCTGAAAAATATCATGGATTTTCCCTGAATCAATCGAACCAAACACCCGCAGACGACCATGTTTGCGGAGAAATACTTTTTAAGAATAAAGTGGTTGTTAATGGCTCCTGGTGTTTTAACGTTGCCGAAAGCGAAGCAACAGATTCCTGCGAGATAATAGGCACCAAAGGAAAGATAACCTTTCCTTTTTTTGGAACGTATATTAGCTGGAAAAACGAAACAGAAGAACAAACCTTAAACTTTGTTCATCCTGAACACATACAACAGCCGATGATCGGCAAGATAGTAGCTTATTTTAACGGGGAAGGGCCGAATCCCTGTTCAATAGATGAAGCAGTTGTTTTGATGGATATTATGGATGCGTTTACCATGAAAGAAAAAGAGGCCGTCTCAAAAGGCCATTCGCTGACCTTAAAATAAGACAATATTTGGGCATTGTGTTCTTAGTGCCTCCTTCGTGACCATTGTGGTCGAACTTAAACACGAAGTCCATCAAGGATTCACGAAGTACACAAGGCTTTTTTATGTTTCAAAATATAATTTTGTCGGTTTTTGTTTGAGTGGATTTTTGAGGCAGCCTCTTTATCCCGTAATCACTTTTTCTTCGGCACCTTAGCTCCCTCTTTACGCGCCTCTGATAAACCGATGGCTATCGCCTGCTTGGGGTTGGTTACCTTTTTACCACTCCTGCCGCTTTTTAACTTGCCTTCTTTCATTTCGTGTATGGTTTCTTCTACTTTTTCTTGTGCTTTTTCTGAATACTTTGCCATAATATTATAAATAGGTAAATAATTAAGTTATTAAGCAAAATTTTTGCCAAAATCATACGGAATATGCGGACAATTTTTTTATTAAAAAAGGAACATTATATACCAATTATTCTTACCTTCAAGTACCCTTTTAATGGCGTCTCTCACTTAAAAATCCCCATCATGCCCGAAAGAAAAGTTGCCGTTCCGTTTTATGAAAAACTGTCGTTAGTGCTTATTGGCTTAATTGCATTAGGTTACCTGGTTATACAGGGCAAGGATTTAATAGACCCAATTGTATTCGGATTTCTGTACTCAATATTACTGCTGCCAGTCGCGGAGTTCCTCGAAAAACGGCTTCGTTTTCCGCGTACTTTATCTTCTCTGTTTTCCATTATTTTATTAATAAGCTTTATCGGTACGATACTATATTTTGTCGGCTCGCAAATATCAAGGCTGACAGAGGACTGGCCAATGCTTAAAAGCCAGGTGAATCAGTCGCTAAATGATCTTTCGCAGTGGATACAAAGTGCATTTCATATAAATGCAAGCAACCAGTTGAAGTATGTAGACGACACCGCAAAAAAGCTAGAGGCATCAGGCACTTCTATGATAGGGGCGACATTTGGAGCGGTATCATCCGTAATGGTATTTAATGTATTTTCATTGATATTCACCTTTTTTATGCTGCTTTACCGGAGCATCCTCATCCGGTTCATCGTTTGGGTTTTTAGTGATGAACATTCAGCAATAGTACATGACATTGTAGAAAATGTTCAAAAAATTTTAAGGCAGTACATACTTGGCTTATTGCTGGAGATGCTCGTAGTCGCAAGTTTAGCTTGTACCGTTTTTTGGATACTTGGTGTAAAATATGCAGTGTTGATGGGTATCCTTATTGGTTTGTTTAACCTTATACCATACCTCGGTATTTTTACGGCCCTATTTTTAAGCAGTGTTATAACCTTTGCCACCGGCAGTGTACAAAACACAATTTTGGTGGCAATTACGGTACTTATTATTCATGAAATTGACACTAATTTTTTATTGCCCACTATTGTTGGTTCAAAGGTAAAGCTAAACGCGCTGGTAACCTTTATAGGGGTTGTTTTAGGCGAAATGATATGGGGATTATCCGGTATGTTTTTGTCTATCCCCATTTTGGCCATAATGAAAATTATATTCGACCGTGTTGACAGCCTGAAACCATGGGGCTATCTATTGGGCGGCGGAGAGAAGAAAAAATCAAGGGCAAAAGTAAAAGAGATGATGCCCAGAGAGGCAGATCAAGCCTAGAGGAGGTGAAACCTGCCTGCCGGCAGGCAGGGCTGAAAGGCGAAAGCAATGAAGTAAAAGGCGACAACCCTTAACCCATCATATGCAGTACCCTTATATAAATAGCAATACCGTAAATTGTTAATATCACTGTATTTAGGACCAGCAGCCAGTTTAAGTCAGTTTCCTTAAATTTCTTAACGGCGCCAATAATCAGCAATGTAATAAATGATAGGATCAAAATGGCCGGGAATATCATTTCCCATTTATGGCGAAAAGCTAGATAGATGTTTTTCAGCTTATTTTGGTCGCCCATAAAAAACGGCGGCACCAGCGCCATAAGCAGCAATAAAAAGAAAAGGCGAATAACAATTTTTGTTACAATTCTGCTTGTTTTCATAAGCGGCAAAAATAAACAAAATCTGTTTTAATGATCGTCAAGAACATCAGTGCAGTTTTGACTCAAGGTTTTTAACCTGGTATCCAGACTGTTTAATCCGTTTGTGTCTTTAATATTTTTGTAAAGCAGTTTAATTATAGTTAGCGTTTCATCACTTGGATCGCAGGCCTGGGCTTTTTCTAAATGCGGCAAGGTTTTTCTAACTGCCTTTTCATAGCTGGCCGCAAGTTTATCGTTTAATGCTTTGTCGGTCTGGGCTGCATTTAGTTGCTTTTCGATAACCCTTACATCGTCGAGGTATAGATAGCCCAATGCCCGGTGCACCACATAGTAGTTGGGTACGGCAGCAACCACTTTTTGGTAATAAAAAAAAGCTTTGCCCGGTTGGTCGTTATCTTCATACATCTTGCCTGCTGCAAAAAAGAAGTTTATCCGCGCTTTTTCAGGCAGCTTATCCGCGTTCGGGATAATTTCTTTGCCAAGTTCCAGTACCCTATCCTGTTCGCCCTGTAAACGGGCAAGGTTAAAGTCAAGGTATTTATTATAAACGGAATCAGCAGCAGATTGGGCGAAGGCTGCCCGGCTAACAAAGAGTACCGATAGTATTAAAAATATTTTTTTAGGCATAAGTGTGATCGTCGCCAAATATAATTAGTATGTGCCTTCAATTCCTATATATAGCACGCACTTTAATTTCGCGCTTTGTTTAAACGGATGATTGTCCAATTCAGTACGTGATATTACATCGCGTCATGAAAAATTATGCCCAGGGTGTAGCGCCTCCCTTCCGCAAGCTCGCTCACCCCATGTTTCATATTTACCCGGTAATAGCCTTTGCTCCCCTTAACCGGCCTGAAACTGGTGGTGAACAACAGCATGTCGCCTTTACCGGGTTTTAATACGATGGCTTTTGATTGCGCCCTCGGTCTTTGCTCTATCAAAACAAATTCGCCGCCCTCATAGTCTTCACCCGGTTCGTTTAAAAATAGAACCGCCTGCATAGGGAAGTAAACATCGCCATACAAATCCTGATGAAGTGTGTTATATCCTCCTTTTCCATATTGCAATATCAACGGTGTTGGCCTGATTTGATTTTTTGCATGGCAAAGCTCTAACAATTGGTCCAAACTTTCGGGAAAATGCTGATCAATATTCAATACGTTCATCCAGCTATTTGCAATTGGCGCAAGTTTGGGATAAATGTTTTCGCGCAATTGCTGAATAAGATTGGGCAGTGGATATTGATAATATTTATACTCGCCCAGGCCAAAGCGATACCGCTCCATGTTAATGGTTTTACGATATAGTGATTCATTTTTATATTGGGATATGAATTGATCACAGGCTTCACTGGTTAAGATCTTGGATAAGTGGGCATAACCCTTTTCGTTCATATCAGCAGTGATCCCGTCCCAATTTAACAGGTCAATTTTTTGTTGTATTTCCATATGCTTAAGCCGACTGATCTAACGTTGCTGCTTCCCAACCAATTATAGCTGATTTACGTGTGGCACCCCAATGATATTGTCCAAATTCGCCCGTTGATTTGATTACTCTATGGCATGGGATTAAAAATGCAACAGGATTATCGCCCACCGCACTGCCCACCGCCCGGCTGGCAGTTGGCTGGTGAATTTCCTTGGCTATGGCTGAATAGGTGGACAAGCTACCGACCGGGATATTAAGCAAGGCTTCCCAAACTTTAAGCTGGAAACTGGTGCCTTTTAAATGGAGCTTAATCGCTGATAATTGCGACCAGTCCTTTTTAAAGATAAATAGCGCATTTTGCTGGGCCATATCAACCATTTGCGTATAAGTTGCATTCGGAAATTGGGTCACCAGGCTGTTGAAAGCTTCGGTTCTGTCATCGGCGAAGGCCATATAGCAAATTCCTTTTGGCGTCGACGCGACTATTATATCCCCGAAAGGGCTCTCGGCAAAACTATAATTGATCGCAAGCGCTTTGCCGCCGTTTTTATATTCGGCAGGCGTCATGCCTTCAATATTCATAAACAGGTCGTGTAAACGGCCGGTGCCCGAAAGGCCGGTTTCAAAAGCGGTGTCAAATAATGTAGCCTGTTTCTCTTTTAATACGCTTTTTGCATAATCCAGGGTGAGAAATTGCAAAAACTTTTTGGGGCTTATACCAGCCCAATTGGTGAACAGCCTTTGAAAATGGAAGGGACTCAGATTTACCTTTTCCGCAACCTCATCCAGGTTGGGTTGTTCTTTAAAATTAAGCTTTATGTAATTGATCGCTTCTTCAATGCGATGATAATTTATATTTTCCTGTGTGCTCATGATATTAATATTTTATAGAACAAATGTACCCATCAACTACAGGCCATAAAACCCGGAACTTGCTGTGTTTGGTGAAGATATCAATTCGGTTTTCTCCTTGTAGAGACGCGATGCATCGCGTCTCTACGATTGAACCATTTACTCAATCAACCAATTTACACCCCTTAAAAAATTCCCATATCACCTGGCAGGCATTTATATTGTGCGAGACTGTGCCTACCAAAAATTTAGGCAGGTATTGTGTGCCCCCCGGCCAGGTATGGCCACCGTTAGTTACAGTATAGCCGATAACCTTTTTTCCATTGGCGGGATTTGCATATTCTTCTTTAATGATGGTAGTGCCATCATTGGCAGCATCAGGTAAATTGGTAATTACAGGTTTGCTATCGCAGAGGTCGGCATCAGCCCAAAGTTTCAAAACCGCATCATGACTATAAATTTCTCCACCAGCACCTTTCATTGTTCCACCATCATAAGGTACCAACGGATCTTTTGTCCCCTGTATGTACATTATAGGGATAGATCGCTGCGGACGATAATCCGCATTTTTATCCATTGATGCCGCTACTACTGCAACCGCTGCAATTTTGTTGCTCAATTCGCAGGCAATACGCGACGACATAAAACCGCCATTCGACATTCCTGTAACATAGATCATACCTGCATCGCCGTGGTAAGTATTGATAATGTAAGTAATCAATTGATCTATAAATTTAATATCATTAATTCCTTTCTGCTGTGCCGGCGTTGGCCTGCCATCGTTCCAGCTTTTGTCGATGCCATCAGGACATACAATAATGAATTTCTCTTTTTCGGCGAATGGCCTGAAGTCGGCAAAGTCCATCATCCCTTTCCCCGTGCCAAGCCTCCCGTGCAACGAAATAACAACTGGCAGTTCGTCGGTAGCTTTTGTAAACGAAGGGATATAGATGATAAATTGGCGTTTGATGCCATCAACAGTAATTTGTTCTGTTTTTTGTTGTGGCTGGGCCGATACGGTTAAGGTGAAAAGTGCGAGCGTGAATAAGCTAAATTTACTCATAGCTAATATTACTAAATAAAAATTTGATAAGAAAAATATAATTTGAATTAAACCATTAAAAGATATAGCAGTCCAACCAAAAACAAATGTTCTTAAATATTTGTAATTTGGTTTAATTAAATAACATAATGCCGTTCATTCTACCAACATTATGATCTTCAAAAACGCCATCAGCTGGTTCGAAATTCCATCGACCGACATCAACCGTGCACAAAAATTTTACGAAGCTATTTTTGATATCCAAATGGTGCCATTGGATATGCCCCAATTGCAAATGCGTTTGTTTCCAATCGAAGATCCGATGACCGGTATCGGTGGCGCTATCTGCTTCAGCGGGGATTTTTACAAACCATCTGCCGAAAGCGGGCCTCTGGTTTATCTAAATGCAAACCCCGATGTTCAAAACATTCTTGATAAAATTGAAGCCGCAGGCGGTGAAATCATTATACCAAAAACCCAAATCTCTCCGGAACACGGCCATATGGCGGTGTTTTTGGATTCGGAAGGAAACAGGATTGCATTGCATTCTGTACCAGCTTCTCAATAAAATTTTTTTAATAAAATTTCTCATATAATTTTTGTTTTTCACAAATCACTACATCTGAATTTAATAAATCATGAAAAAGTTTTTTACTCTATTTTTAATTGCATCAGGTATTTGCACTGCATCTTACGCACAATACTACGCACAAGGCTACGCCCTGAGGCAGCCCAAGCCCGAGATCGGCATTGATTTTGGCTATAACGGTGCCTCGGTATTTCAACCCTACAATTATTATGGAAGCGGGAGTATAAGTGGATTTAACGCCGGCATTTCCTTAGATTATCCCCTGGCACCTTTTTGGAGCCTTAAAATAAAGGCCATTTACGACCAAAAAGGCTGGGGTAACGGTTACCTGGTTGATAACAATGGAAATGTATTTAATGGAGTTGATTTTCGATTACACTATATAACCGTACCGGTAATGGCAAACTGGCATTTAGGGCAGGTCTTTTACATGAATTTTGGCCCTTATGTTGGATTTTTGGTTGATGCAACTACACTTTCAGGCGTTAATGTAAAAGATAATTTCAACACAATAGACGGAGGGGTTGCTTTCGGTTTAGGGGTTAAGTTCCCGATTAGCAGGGCTGTCAAACTGTTTATTGAATATGACAGCCAGGCTGGATTTGCTAACATAACAACAGATAACCAGGGTAGCTACCTGTACAATTTCCGCTACAGTTTCAATATGGGACTTAGTTTTCCTATAAAATAATAGTGTTTATTAACCCCGGTCATTCTTTTAAAGGAGGGCAGGGGTTAATTCATTTTTCTCATCTTAACGATGCCTAGTAGTTCGCCGTCAGGCAAAGCAGCATCAATCCTTTCAATAACTTCATATCCCATTGCCAGGTAAAGTGGCACACCTGGTAAAGTAGCACCCAATTCAAAGCGGGTAAAGCCATTTTGTCTCGCAGCGGCTTCACATACGTTGATAATGTAACGCCCCACCCCTTGTCGTGCAAAATCGGGATGTACAAAAAATGCGCGAATCCTTGCAGCGTCAATCTTAGGATCGAGCAATGGGTCCTCGATTTCTTTGTGCTGGTCGCCGCCATAAAGCGTATTGCGTTTACTCCAGCCGCCGCAACCAACAATAGTATCTCCGGTCACAGCAACGTAATACGTGCCATCGCTAACCAGTTGGGTATCCACTCCGAAAACATACTTTATGGAGCTTTCAATCTGGGCGGGGGTATAATAAGCTGTACTTAATCCGCGAACGGATAAAGCAATCATTTTGTTTAATTGAGGAATATCATCGAAAGTAGCAAGTCGCGTATTTACCATCATATCTTAAACCCGGAATATTTGAATATTACCGCAAGTATCGTTAAATACATTCGAGTGTTGATATAATATCAAACTTCATTCTTTAAAGTCGATTTTTTCTGAAATTCATCTGGCGAGACACCTGTGAACCTTTACTGCCTCCATTTCCTCATCAGTGCTGAAAACCAAAGATTTAAATTTTAACTTCAAATTATAACAATAAATAAAAATTAATATTCGTAGCTTGTTTTTATGTAATAAATAATTATTTTTAACTAATTATTTATATAATTAAATAACCAGTTAACTCCTAAATTCAACTATCATGGCAAAAAAAATCGTAACATCAGCTGAAGGTTTGGCTTCCCTCGATCTGCTCATAGCTGATAAAAAAGAAAAAAACACCGACTTCACAGCCGAACGGTACTGGATTATCATTATTATATTCGACGGGATAGGCATAAGTTTTCCGCCGAGACCTATAATTGATGATTTTCCTGCATTCGGGGTAGCGGACCGGGTTTCACATGCTGTTTTCAATGTGCTTAAGGGAGCAAGCGTTGAAGAACTCGTTCATTTGCGCGAAAGTATTGAGGTGAAAAAAAGGTAGTCTTGCGGTTTAACGGATAACCCGCAGACAATTGATCAAATGTAGGGCATATCGTGTTAACAGTTCAAAGTAAAGCTTTCAATAGTTTCTTTGAACTGTTTATACGGCAAAAACACGATGATCGACTGTCTTTTCAAAT
>DASXMZ010000097.1:0-5055 GCA_036495385.1 Mucilaginibacter sp.
CGACGCTATAAAAACTATAAATTCCTTGAAATTTTTGGAGCAGGACGAATACCTGTCATTTAATGAGAGTGTGTTTTTACCATCGCGGTTCAGGTTTGAGATAGCGAATGAACAGTTGTATAACTTCCAGATTCAAAACCCGGGTTGGGACAATTTTATCAAAACTTTATTACGATCGGATGGCGGCTCGTTTGAAAATTATGTACGCCTTAGAGAGTTTGATATTGCCCGCCGTACCAATATGAATGTTCAGCAGGTTATTGACGGTTTAAAACAGTTGCAGGACTTTAATATCTTAAGCTATCAGCAGCAAACCGATATGCCCCAGGTTACTTATTTGAAGCCACGGCAGCATACCGATGCGCTTTATATCAATAAGAAAGCCATTGACGAGCGAAAGGCAACCTATCGAAGAAAAATGGAAGCTGTTTTTGCTTATGCGGAACATAAGAAGTGCCGAAGCCAGATGCTGCTGGCATACTTTGATGAACTTAATGCCGGTAAATGCGGTATCTGCGATGTTTGCCTTGAAGAAAAACGAAAAAAGAATGCTTCTGAAATATTTGATGATATTACCAGCGAAATCATATTGTTATTAAGCAACGCATCAATGGACCTTGCCTCTCTTGTAACCTCAACAAACGTTGGTACCGAAAAAGAAAAAATCGAGACTATCCGCCTATTGCTCGACGCAGGGAAAATAAAATTTGCCGGTGAAAAGCTCATCATCAGCTAATTGGTATTAATAACACTTATTGGCGCTTCCTTTGTTACACTTTATTATTATATATGTTATATATTTATCACCCACGTATTTAATACCGGTTATAACAAAGAATTATTTAACGGCGATCAACTAGTGAATTTTAGATGAAAAGAAGTATTTTATTGGTTATTAATATGCTGATCGCCATCAGTGTTTTTGCTAAAAGTGACACTACTGCCCATTCCTCGGCAGGGTCTGTAGGTTCAAGATTCTATTTTCCGGTTTCTATTGGCGTAAGCGTGCCATTTAGAAATGTTAATACCAGGCTGACAAGCGGTCTTGCCCTGAGCACGGGACTTGAATACCGGTTGCGCAAAACCGATGGTTTCTTTTTCAGAGTTGAATATGACGCTTTGAATAATAACTATAAAAGGTACACAGGCGCATTGCCGACTAATATAGTCCAGGGAAAACTGTTTTCGGGTTTTGTTTTAGGAGGCGCCGGATATCGTAAAAAATTGAGCAGATGGGAGATATTTGCGTCACTACAACCCGGACTCGGAATCCGTTCATTTGAAAGGGCTGATATAAATGCAGGGGGGGTGTACTTAAACAAGGTTACTAATGACAGCTTTGCAACAAAAGCAGCCATTGGCCTGGAATATTATATACGGTCGAACTTTAACCTCTTTTTTGAGCCTTCCTATTACAAATATTTTTCCAGTCATGGGTTTAGTTCATATCATTCCCGGTTTTTAAGTTTTAACATAGGTTTTTCAGCCGCCAGATTTTAGCGATTTTACAATTTATTTACGATTTAAGAATTTTCATAAACTTATTCTGGCGCAGTTTTACGAGTTTTTGTGAATAACCTGAATGTGAATAACGCCATTAAACTTCTAATTATTTAATTTAATTCTGTATAAATATGAATTATTTAAAGTGGAAAATAATGTTAAGAACCTGTTAATAAAAAATAAAAAAAATACTTGACAGATATTCATTAACCTCCTATCTTAGAAATATCAAGAACGACGTACTTTGACAACCTTACAGGAATACAAATTGAATCGGGCGAACTTTCGGGAGAGCTAAAGATCACGGAGTACCTGAAGTTACCGGAAAAGAAAAAGCGAAAGCTTCGGAAAATAAAGTAATTTAAAGAGGATTAGAAAGGGCTGCAATTTTTTACGGAGAACGGCAAAACCGCTAATAGAAATGAAAGGATCAATGTCCGCAAGGGCAACAGAATAGCAGATCGGTCAATTTACACAAAACTTGGTGCTTCGCGTGTAACCACGGTTATGCACGGGGTCAGGAAACGGAGGTCAAATCGCAAGAAGAGGCTTCCGTTTTCGTTTTTATGTGGTTTTTTTCCTTCCACGTAAATTTCATTTTTCTGCCAATCTTAAAATAGCTATTTTAGCCTCCGATGAACAAGGAAGGCAAGAGTAAACAGAATGGGAAAAGGAAAATATTTGTCTTAGATACTTCTGTGATCCTTTATGATCATAACGCATTCGAAAATTTCCAGGAACACGACGTAGCCATACCCATCCAGGTATTGGAAGAACTCGATAATATGAAAAGCGGTAATGATACCCGCAATTTTGAGGCACGCAGCTTTATCCGGCTCGTAGATGACCTTTCACATAACCGCCTTGTTAATAAATGGCAGCCTCTAAACGGTAAAAGCAAGGGAAGCTTTAAGGTAATTATGGATACAAAATCCATAGCCGCTGATGCCGAGGCTGTTTTTGGGTCGGATAAGACGGATCATCGCATACTGAATGCCGCTTTGGGCTTGCAGGAAGAAAACCGCAATAAGAAGGTTATACTCGTTTCAAAAGATATATGCCTGCGCTTAAAAGCCAAGTCGTTAAACCTTCATGCCGAAGACTATGAAACTGGTAAGATTAAAAACATCGATGAGCTATATACCGGTGAAACAATTTTAAGTAAAGTTTCAGAAAAACTGATCGGCCAGTTAAATAAGGATGAAACGATACCCGGCGATAGTTTTGAAATGCAGCCGCATACCAGTAATCATTTTTATACACTAAGCGGAAAGAAAAACTCAGTATCAGTTTTTTATAATTCTAAAACTGCTCAGTTAGAAAAAGTAACGGAGCAGCCCGTTTTTAATATTTTTCCGAAGAATATGGAACAGGCCTTCGCCATTCACGCTTTACTGCATCCTGATATTAAATTGGTATCTATACAAGGAAATGCGGGGACAGGGAAAACGCTGCTCGCGTTGGCAAGTGCACTGGAGCAACGGAAATACTTTCGGCAAATTTATGTAACGCGGCCAATTGTGCCCCTCAGCAACAAGGATATCGGCTTTTTGCCAGGAGATATAAAATCAAAGATCGACCCCTATATGGCACCTATTTGGGATAACCTGAAATTTATCAAAGACCAGTTTGTTGATGATGAAAAAATGCAGGCTAAAATTGACGAGCTGGTAACGAATGATAAGATATCAATAGCACCGCTGGCATTTATACGTGGCCGTACTTTGAGCAAAATATTTTTTATAGTGGATGAGGCTCAAAACCTCACGCCACACGAAATAAAAACCATCATATCCCGCGCAGGCGAAAACAGCAAGTTTGTTTTTACCGGCGATATTTACCAGATTGACACACCCTATCTCGACGCAGAGAGTAATGGACTTAGCTATTTAATTGACAAGGCCAAAGGACATCCGCTTTATGCACATATTACGCTGCAAAAGGGGGAGAGGAGTGAGCTGGCAAATTTGGCGACGGAGTTACTTTAAGCCCCCTCTAAATCTCCCCCGGTAGGGGAGACTTTAATATTGTTTTGGGTAGGATAGCTCATTAATTAGCAATAATATTATCAGTCACCCCGGCAATATCATTACTTATCCTATTAATAAAGCCCAACTGCTCCTTTAACAGCATATCGTCTGCTGATAATTTTTGATCATTGTCCGGGTCCGCCTTTGGCGTTTTAATAACGTTTAGATTTACAATTTTCCCGTCCAGCTTTTTATTACTGTCATTTAGCACAGCCATACTCTTTTTTATAAGCTTAACATTTTCAGGTGATGTTTTATGGATTCGTCTTGTGGCAATTCCCGACGCTATAGTAGCAATGTAAGAGGATAAAATATGGTTAAGCACAACGAATTTATGCACCTCCTTTATTTTCTTTTGCTTGCTTTTGGGTTCGGATGTCATCCTCTCAAAGGCGGCTGATAAATTTGCCGATTTTACAAAAACATCTTTGCGGACTAGCTTGTAATCGATGGTGCTGACATCAAATCCGCAAATATTTTCGGCTATTTTAAGGAGGTAATTTAAGTTGGCTGAAATCACGTTTTCCAGGTAAACTTGTATCTGTTCAAATTCCCAACTCGGGAAAATGAGATAACTGGCCACCAATGCTATACTTGAACCAATAGCAGTATCAATAATACGCTCTTCAACCACCACACCTACTCCCAATAATTTGAACAGGATGAGCACATAAGGGGTCATAAAAATAACGCTCACTATGTAATTGAGCCGGAGGAATGCGTAAGTCCCCATCATAAAAACAAGCAGAAAAATGAACTCAGCAGTTTGGTCTTTTATTAGCATCAAAATCAATATTCCTATCACCCCGCCTGCTATGGTACCGATAAGCCGCTGGTAATTGCGTTGTTTGGATAAACTAAAGCCGGGCTTTAAAATAACGATAATGGTTAATAACACCCAGTAGCTGTGATGCCCTACAGCAATGGTTTTGGCCGTGATATAACCAATAAGGCAAACCAGCGACACCCTGACAGCGTGTTTAAATGCTGACGAGGTAAAAGTAAAACTGCTGAAGAATATACTTGGTGAGTAGTCCTGGTTCGTCACAAACTTCGAGTATTCCAAATCAGCATTATCACCCATTAATATTTCAGAAGATTTGGAATGGTAATAATTATAAATGCTGGTTATCCTGTCGTTCAAATCCCTCAGGTTTATTAGTATTTTTTTTAAGGCAAGGTTGCTTACCTCCTCATCCTGTTCTCCTATTTCATCAATTTTTAGTTTTAATTGTTCCAGGCTCGTGTTAAAATAGCGTTTTCGTTTACTGCGGATATTCGTTAAAACCATGTAAGCAATGTTATCCACCTCATCAGCCATTCCAAATAGAATTCCTGCAATTTCTATCAAAATTCCAGTGTCTTTAAATTTCTGCCGTATATGAGCGTAATCATAATGGGTGGCCATTATTTTCTCAAACATATCAACCAGGTCGATAAAAGTAAGTACCAGTATCCGGCTTGCATTTGTTGATTCTCTAACCAAAACCCGGCTTTTAAAAAGTATTTCTCTCACGGCGTC
>DASXMZ010000098.1:0-2775 GCA_036495385.1 Mucilaginibacter sp.
TTGACGCGTTTATGGCACAGTCAACAGGAGGTTCACCGTTTATCACGATCTTTATGTCCTGGTAGTAAGTTCCGATTTTCCTCGTGAAATTTAATACTCTTAACCAAATATCTGCAGCTGAAACCTCGTTCGCTTTTAAAGCCCATAATGTTTCGCGCAGCACTGTTAGCATATCACCGGCCGTATCATGAAGATCTCCAACCAGTTTATCGTCGCGATCATTTTTTTGTTTCAAAAGTTCGGTACCGTAAAAAATTGCATTAGCCTGGGCGCCGAGGTTGTCATGCAGGTCGCGACTGATCAGATCTCTTTGGTTTTGCAGGCTTTGTTTAATCATCACGGCCTGTAACTTTCTTTGATATTTTCTCTTATTGTAAAAAGTAACCCCTGCTATCACTATACCAACGGCCAAAATCACCATGATCAACAGGAACCACCAGGTGAGCCACCATGGGGGGTAGACAATAATCGTGACGTTTTTAGTAAAACTCTGACCAGACAGGGCATTGCTGCAGCTCGCCTGCATTATATAATTTCCCGTACCCAAAATATACCGGATGCCGGTGGGTTGCTGGGTGCTTTGCCAGGCTTTTTCAAAACCCCAAAGGCGATATTTATACAGGTATTTATCCGTATTAAACAATCCCATCGCAGCGAAATCAACCAACAGGTGGTTTTGGTTATATTTTAGTATAAGGGTGTCTCCTTTCCATATTCCGCCGGAGGAATTATAGCTGGAATCGTTCACCACCAAACGGGTGATATTCAATACCAGTTTTTTTTTAAATTCTTTTAGCGACGCCGGATAAAATGCTGTTATACCATTAATACCGCCAAAGTAGAATTTGCCATTGACGGTTTTTAATGCTGCATCGGTATTAAATTCATTCTCCTGCAGGCCTAATTCTTTTGTATAATTTTTTATGGTCCCATTTAAAGATATGGCCGATAAGCCCATATTACTGCTTGCAAACACACCCGAACCTTTATCCATTGGAACAAGTCCGTATATACAATCATTCAGCAAACCTGATCTTTTGGAAAAACTGTTTAATAGTTTGACAGTATGATCATATACATATAGCCCGCTGTTTGAGCCTATCCAAACATGATGATCGGCATCCTCTGTCATGCTCCTTATTGCAAAATCTCCTGGCAGGTGGAAATTTTGAAGCGCTCCATTTTTACTGATCTTATAAACACCACTCTTGTACACGCCAGCCCAGAATGTGCCCTCAGCCGTATAGACAAAGGACGTTATCCTGTCATCCGGTGTTTTAAAAAAGGGAAGCAGCGGTTTTACGGATTTGAGGTTGTTTTGACGGAAAACACACTTAAATACGTTGGATATGCTTGCAACTAAAATGGTACTATCGTCGGTGCGTTGCGTTTTAGAAGTGAATGTATTATCATACAACAGTGCTTTGTATAAGTTGCCGGCGGGAAACTTAAACTCTGTTAGTTTTCTTGCAGGTAAATCTAATACAAACCAGCCCTTGGTCCAGGTGATGATCAGATAAGAATTCTCACTCAACTTTTCGATGGACAGGATATCTTTAACCGTAGGGGTCGAAAGTGAATTGGCCCATAATGGATTAGCTGATGAATTATATAGCTGCAAGCCGCCAGCCAGGCAGCCGGCAAATAAAAGTTGTTTTTGTTCGTCGAAATAAAGGCTCCTGATAAAGTTATTTGCGCTAGCCTGGTATTTAAGATAATCAAAAGGGATCTCCCAGTCCTGCAGGCGCTTAACGTCGTCATTCGTAAGCAGCCATATCCTATCAAACTTATCATAATAAATTTTCTCAATATTCCTCGTCGTTACAACCGGCAATCCGTCAACCGTTGTAAATATTTTGCAATTGTTTAATGCAGAGTCACATTCAAGCAATTGATTGTTAACACTTGCAAGTAACCTGTTGGCGTTAACTGTAAACATTCTGCTGTAAGCGACAGGTTCAGTGGTGATTTTTTTAAATGAATATTGATTTATTTTTTTCCAGCCGTCAATTAAAAAACGGATGATCCCATTTGGGGTATTAATGTAAACAGAGTTCTCACTACAAGCCAATGCTAAAATATCCCCCTCGAGTTCACGAACAGCGACAAACTGATGTTTAGCGATATTAATCTCGATTAACTTGTTGGTTCCGTAACGAAAAAAAACAAAATGACTGTTGCCGGACGAAAGCCAATTATCGGCATAAAATGGATGGTTAATAATTGGGATATCCACAGGATGGTATGCCTTTTTCAATTGGCCATCTTTGCCATAAACCACCAAACCCTTATTCAACTGAAAACACCATATTCCTTCGGATGTCTCTTTTATCGGAATAATTGAGTAAAACACCTGTGAAGCGTTATTTAAAGGGACGATATTTTTAAAAGAATCTGTTTCTGAACAATACTCCACAATTCCCTTTTTACAGCTTATCCATAAACGGCCATTTTGTAAATTAAAAAGACACACAGGGTAATTGATTTTAATGGTGTCATTATTAATTACAGGGTTAATATTTTCGAGGACATAACCATTGTAGCGTTGTAAGCCGATGGAAGTGCTCACCCATGTAAAACCCAGCGGATCAGAAATAACGTCGTTGGTTTGATTATTAAGCAGCCCCTGCTCATAATTAATAGTAGTTACCGGGCATTTCTTATATACTCGGGCGCTCGCATTTTGGGCAGAAATACTAAAAGGCGCGAAAAACAACAAAAGAATAGTTAACAGGTATTTTAACCGGTATATATATTCATTTTGCTGATCCATTC
>DASXMZ010000099.1:0-4613 GCA_036495385.1 Mucilaginibacter sp.
CCGCCATAAGCGTCCAGGTAATTTTTAGCTAGTGAATCGTTTACAATTTGTAAATAGTCTTCAGGTATTAAGCAGTCCGAATCAAAAATTATGAAATAATCACCTTTAGCATGTTCAAAACCGAAATTTCGCGTAAACCCCTGACCTGAATTGGGCTTTACAAAATATTTTACATCAAGTTTATCTGTAAAGCTTTTTACAATTTCTGCCGCATCGTCCGTCGAGCCATCTTCTATAACCAAAACTTCAAACTGTTTGTACCTTTGTACGGTTAAGGTCTCCAGCAACTCTTTAATTTCTTGCGGGCGGTTAAATAGAGGGATAATGATGGAGAAAAACATTTGTATTAATGTGCGGATTTCAGATGTGCAAATGTGCGGATTAATATGGCAATTTCAGATGTGCGGATTTTAAATGCGCAGATGCGTTTTTGTTTTTAATCTGCACATTCTCACATCTGTCATTTGCACATTAGATAGTTTCTTCAATTTGGTAATGATTTCGTTCACTGGCGCTGCGCGCTACCAGCTCAGCAACAAAGCCGGTTAAAAACAATTGCGAACCCAATATAATAGCCACGAGTGCAATATAAAACACGGGTTGTTGAGTAATATCGCGATAATGTTCACCTTTCGCAATGGAATGCAGTTTATCCGCTATCATCCATATGGTAATAACTGTTCCGGCAAAAAAACTCAAAACGCCCATTGTTCCGAAAAAATGCATAGGCCTTTTTCCAAATTTACCAACAAAAAAAATCGACATCAGGTCTAACAGTCCATTGATAAAACGGCTCATCCCGAACTTGGTTTTTCCGTATTTTCTCGGCCTGTGTTCTACAACTTGTTCTCCGATTCTGATAAAACCGGCCCATTTCGCAATTACAGGAATATAACGGTGCATTTCGCCATATACTTCTATATTTTTTACTACTGCCTTTCGGTATGCCTTTAAGCCGCAGTTAAAATCGTGAAGATTATTAATACCCGACATGCGGCGAGTGGCTGCATTATAAACTTTTGTTGGGATAGTTTTGCTTAACGGATCATGGCGCTTTGCTTTCCAACCCGATACAAGATCATATTTTTCTTCGGTAATGCGGCGGTAAAGTTCCGGGATCTCATCAGGGCTGTCCTGCAAATCGGCATCCATTGTAATCACCACATCGCCCTGGACAGCCGCAAAACCTGTATTTAATGCCGCTGATTTACCGTAATTGCGCCTGAACTTAATGCCTTTTATAAAAGGGTTATTTTTCTGAAGTTTCCTGATCATTTCCCACGAGCCATCATAACTGCCATCATCAATCATAACGATCTCGTAAGTAAACCGGTTTTCGTCCATTACACGGCTAATCCATGAGGTTAGCTCCGGTAATGATTCTACTTCATTATAAAGAGGTACAACAACTGATATATTCATTTAATAAGGAAAGTGAGAGGAGATATGATATAGTATCGTCCTTATCAGCTACAAAAGTATGAAAAAGTTGAATAAGTTGATGATACAGATCGTTAGGTGACTGTAAAATCTCCCAGACTATCGATTGGATTTATGAAGATCAAAATTTAGTCGCATTATATAATCGATTTAGCCTCAATGAGTCGATAATTATTTTTTCTATCTTGTGCCGGAAATTTAAAACCGTCTTAACGATGAAGTATTATAAAATTATCTTGCCCTTACTGTTATGTATTTGCGTAAGCAAGAGTCAAGCGCAGAATGGAGAAAAAGCGCCTTCCAATTACGATCAGCATAAAGTGTTTACTCCGTTGTTTTATCCTGCCAAAGGAAATGAATACCGCACCGCTGCCGGTACCCCGGGTGTGAAATACTGGCAAAACCATGCTGATTACAAATTGAATGTTACCCTTGATACAGCCAATCACCGAATTACCGGCACTACGGTAATTAATTACACCAATAACAGCCCCGACCCGCTCGGATTTCTATGGCTACAGGTTGACCAGAATATTTACCGGGAGGATTCAAGGGCTGAAGCTACCAGCCCGGTTGCTGGAGGCCGTTTTACCAATAAATCTTTCACCAAAGGCGATGAAATAAAAGACATTTATATCATAAAAAATGGCAAAGCCGAAAAAGTTGATTACCTGGTGACCGATACACGCCTTCAGATAAAACTTAACGATACCCTAAGATCTGCCGGCGGCAAAATTCAAATAAAAATTGACTATGCCTTCGATATTCCCCAGTACGGTACCGATAGGATGGGTCGCGTGCTTACAAAAAACGGATGGATATATGAAATTGCGCAATGGTACCCGCGCATGGAAGTGTATGACGATGTTACCGGCTGGAATGTGATCCCTTATTTGGGCGCTGGTGAATTTTACCTGGAATACGGAGATATTGACTATACCGTAACCGCACCTGCAAACCTGGTTGTAGCAGGATCGGGCGAATTGTTAAATCCAGCCGAGGTATTAGCACCCAAAGTTATTAGTCGTTTGGCAGCTGCCAAAGCAAGCGACAAAACTGTAATGATAAAAGATTCCGTTGATCTTTTAAACCCTGACTTCTATCCTAAAAAAGCTAACCTTACCTGGCACTTTTTATGCAAAAACACCCGTGATGCATCCTGGGCAGCTTCAAAAACATTTATTTGGGACGCAGCACGGATTAATCTGCCGAGCGGTAAAAAGGCGCTCGCACAATCTGTATACCCAATAGAAAGCAAAGGCCAGAATGCCTGGAGCCGTTCAACCGAATATGTAAAAGCGGGAATTGAATTATACTCAAAAGAGTGGTATGAATTTACTTACCCGGTGGCAACCAACGTAGCCGGGATAGTAGGAGGTATGGAGTATCCGGGTATTGTATTTTGTTCCATGGATTCACAGTCGGGTGGGCTTTGGGAAGTTACCAATCACGAATTCGGACATAACTGGTTCCCAATGATCGTGGGCTCTAACGAACGCAAGTACGCCTGGATGGACGAGGGTTTTAACACTTTTATAAATAAGGTGGATACTAAAGTTTTCAATAACGGTGAATATTTTGAGGCTCAGGACGCACAAAAATCTGCTCCGGGAATGTTTTCGCCGGATGCCGATGCAATTATGAATATACCGGATGTAATACAAGCCGATTATTTGGGCTTTGCGGCATATGAAAAACCTGCGCTCGGTTTAACCATATTGCGCGAACAGATTTTAGGAGAAAAACGGTTTGACTATGCCTTCCGTACTTACATAAAGCGCTGGGCGTTTAAGCACCCCACGCCCTGGGATTTTTTCCATACGATGGATAATGCCGCCGGTGAAGACTTGAGCTGGTTTTGGAATGAATGGTTTTTTACTACATGGAAGCTTGATCAGTCTGTAAAGCAGATTGCCTATACTGACGGCGATCCTGCCAAAGGGGCATTGATCACTATCGAAAATACTGAAGGTTTGGCCATGCCGGTAACAGTAGCTGTTAAAGAAGAAAATGGTAACACGGGCAGGGTAAACTTACCTGCTGAAATATGGCAGCGTGGTGGTACCTGGACTTTTGCTTATAAATCGACTTCGAAAATTAACTATGTAATCCTTGACCCGGATCACGTTTTACCCGATATCAACCCAGAAAATAACGCGTTGACGGGTGTTGCGATAGATAAAAGCGTAACTGCAAGCACCGTTATAAAAGCCTATCTTGATGCTGTGGGCGGTGAAGATCGGTTAAAGGACGTAAAAGATTTAACCGTAACATCTGAAGGGAACATTCAGGGTTTTAAAGTGGTTAGGGTAAATAAATACAGAATGCCAAATATGTTTTACCAGGATATTACGGTACCTGCCTATAATAATTTCAACGCTTCGCATATTGTTATTAACGGGGATAGTTTAAGTGTGAAAATGAATGGCAGGGCTGCGAAGTTTGAAGACAAAACCGAAAAAGAATCGGTTAAAGCCAGGTACAAACTTTTTCCGGAGCTCGATTTTAATAAAGCCGGTTATAGTTTACAACTTGACAGCGCATTGAAAGTAATTAACGGTCAGTTGGCCTATCAAATTACGGTAACACAACCCGATGGTATTAAAGTTAAATATTTTTATGACCAGAAAACCGGTTTAAAAATTAAACAATATACCGATGTACCAAATAGCTCGCGATTGGAATTTAGCAATTACCAAAGCATAGCTAACGGTATTAAAATACCATTTACCGAGCTGAACAATATTAATGGCGAACCGATTGAGTATAAAATAGTATCAGCTGCTCCGAATACCGCAATATCAAATGAAGTTTTTAAATAGGGAGTTTAAGCGATAATCGTTTTAAAAGAAAGCCAAAAGCCCGGTCCGTTAAATATGGATCGGGCTTTTGGCTTTTTATTAGTGATTGTTTGGATCAAATTACTTTTCTTGAGGCTTATTATAAGCGTTTTATAACAAAAAAGGGATCGGCTCGTATAAGCTATTCTACCATCGATCTAAGAAAATATGAGTCTTTACAATCTTTTTGTTCAATCAAAATTAACCTTCCTGGATTAATTGCAATACAGATTAAATGAAAACCAAACAGCATCATTTTTTTAATAATACCCGCAAGGACTATCCATCAGCTATTGATGCCGATAAATGCCAGTTAGTTTTGATATTCGGATC
>DASXMZ010000100.1:0-19932 GCA_036495385.1 Mucilaginibacter sp.
CATAAGATAAAATATCAGTTTAACTGGGAAAAAATAATTGACCAGTACGAAGATTTTATTTTAGAATGCCATTATAATTCAAGCTATGACAACATTGTTTTCAGTAAATGATAACCTGGCTAATAAAATAAGCTATTACCATTTAATGTTTTTGATGGCCAGTTTGCCATTTGATATGTTTTATAGTCATCTTATTTTAATAAGCTATGCCATACATACGCTGATTCACGTAAAAAAAAGCAGTTTTAAAGGAATATTAAATCGAAGAACAGTACTGCTGCAATCGGTATTCTCCATCACTGTATTGAGCACCATTTATACAATTAACCCCAATAAAGCTTTTGATGAATGGGGAAAAGATGCAGCCATTTTCCTTTTCCCGATACTTTTTTGTCTTAACCCGTTTGATATAAAAAAGTATAAAACGCAATTGCTGTTGTCTTTTTCGCTCGTTTGCACTGCCACCGTTGTTTACCTTTATTTAGATGCGTTAATAACCATAAAGCATTACCATTTGCCGCTTTCAATTCTTTTATCAAGCGTGTTTACCAATCATAATTTCTCGGAACCGATAGGGATGCATGCAACCTTTTTCTCGATGCAACTTGCAGTGGCGCTGGTTTTTATTTTATCGGTTTTAATTAAAGCGCAGGGAAAATATGAAAAGCTATTTTATTTGATGTGCAGCGTCATCCTCAGTGCGGGGATAATTCAGCTTTGCTCAAAATCAGTATTTGTTACGCTGGTTATTATTATAAATATTGCTATACCCTATTATTTATTACAGGAAACAAGACGCCGACGCTTCAAGCTGATTTCTGCGTCGCTATTCTTTTTCGTGGCGGCGGGTGTATTTAGCTCAAGGGCTTTAAGGGAACGCTATATAGGTGAATTAAAGGAGGACCTGACGGGACAACGGGTTGACGAAACCACCGACGGCCGTGTGGCAAGATGGGGTGTCGTAATTGACTACATTAGCAAAAAACCTATCATTGGCTACGGCGCAGGTTCAGAAATCGGCCTTTTGCAGGATGGCTTTTTTAACAAAAAACTTTACAATTCTTATTTGTTCGGGCTTAACTCGCATAATCAATACCTTAGTTTTTTGCTGAAGTCGGGCATACCTGGCTTATTATTTTACCTGGCTACTTTGGCTTTCGGCTTTGGCATTGCCCTCCGGCAAAAGGATCTCTTGTTTTTAACTTTTATGACCATCATCGGAATAGTGTCGTTGTCGGAGAATTTGCTTGATGTAGATAAGGGAATATTTTTTTATGCGTTTTTTTTCTCCTTCTTCACTTTTTCTTCAACGGAACCGGATGGTAATATTATAAAGATAGTGTATGATTCCGAGGTGCCTGATCTGGAGCCAGAGACGATACGAACCAACAAAGAACTGATTGTATTACGTTAAAAATTGATAAACCGATGGACTTGAATATGACAGATTATTTCCCTGCTGTGGCAACCAAATCGCTAATCAATCCGTCATTATTATATGCAACTATTGATGTAAGAACCTTATAGCCAAATTAAATGCAAAATAAATCCTACCTATTAAGCAATAAGAACTTGCCGGAGATTAAAGAACATATATTAACCACGCTGGCTTATTTTGATATGTTCAACTATCCGCTGACAAGGGCTGAGGTATATTTATTTTTAAAAGATAAACATAACTACGAGTTGTTTGATATTGCCATACAAAACCTGGTTGATGAAAGAGTAATTCACCTGTTTGACAGATTTTATACGCTAAAAAACGACCAGTATTTAGCAGTAAGAAGAATCGACGGAAACAAGAGGGCGGCGGAACTGATTAAGATTGCCGAGAAGGTGGGTAACTTGTTGATCAGGTTCCCGTTTGTACGCGGGATAGCTATTTCAGGATCCTTATCCAAAAATTTTGCCGATGAAAATTCAGATGTCGACCTGTTTATCATCACCGAAAAAAACAGGCTTTGGATAGGCCGCACAATAATGCATTGCTTTAAAAAATTAACTTTCCTGGTTAATAAGGAGCATTTGTTTTGTATGAACTATTATATCGACACGCAGCACCTGGAAATCGCCGAAAAAAATATCTATACAGCTATAGAGATTGGCACACTGATTCCCTTGCAGGGCGATGTGGTGTTCGACAAATTTTTTGCCGCGAATACCTGGACAAGAAAATTCCTGCCCAATAAAAACATGCGCATTTCATCTGCAAAACCGCTAAAAAGTCCATGGTTTAAATCTTTGTTTGAATACTTTTTAAACCTTCCGATAGGAAATATCATTGATAACTTCCTGATGAAAGTTACCGCAAACCGGTGGTCGAAGAAAACGATTCTAAAAAAATTAAATAGCCACGGTGCGATATTAAGCTTGTTAACCGACAAGCATTTTGCAAAACCCGATCCAATGAATTTTCAGATTAAGTTATTGGCGAAATATGAGCAAAAAGTATCGAAACTGATCAGCGAATATGAGAACAGTTTGGCGCATTGATGCTATCTCTTCCGAAGCGAAATAATATAATAATCACCAATATATTTCCAGGGCCAGCGGGATTTGAGCTTATCTTCTTTAAGCCTTAAAAACCTATAAGCGTCGGGATGTTTTTCGGCAAAGTCTTCGATATATGACGGGGGAACAATTGTACAAAGGCCCTCAATATTCAACAAATCGAATTGATCTTTAAGAGCGTTGATAACAAATGAAGAGTTATAATACAAGCATTTAAAAAAGGTGCCCTCTACATGGGCTTTAGTCCCTTTATCACTAAAGAATCTTCTGAACGCCGTACGAAATTTACCTTTAAACATCAATAAAGTTTCCCATAAACAAAATTTGGGCAAAATAACCAGGGTGACTATACCCTTTGGTTTTAGCAGGCCGGTAAATGAGGCCAGCACCTTATCCAATTCACCGGTGCAGTTTAAGCCGGCAAAATTGGAGAATATGTGGTCATATGGCCCTTTGTTTGTCAACTGATCAAGTTGAGTAAATGAGCATAATTCATTGGTTACACTTGCCTGCAAACCATTCAACATCACCTTTTGCTCCAATTGCTGCTGCATTCCTGTTGATATATCCGTTGCATGTACCCTGTGGCCCTGCCGGCCAAAAAACAGTGCATCCTCACCTGTTCCACTGTTCAACTCCAATATGAAGCTGTTCGGCGTTAAATACTGCATTACGTGAGTGCGTACGCGCTCCCTTTTATAATTCACTATGGTATTGTGCGAATAGATTTCGTCAAAAATAGCCGACTGGGCGGTAAACGCCTCTTCCACAAGCTCTTCATTAAAATTTTCTGATACAGTCTTCATCTGACTTTTTTAAACTTCATTATTCGATATTCAACATTCGTTATTCGATATTAATTTCCTTCAGCCCTGCGCTTCCTCCAACCGTTTTAATTTTAACCCTTCGATAAATGTGGCAGGAGTGTGAAAAAATACCGAAGCCGCTTTTCTCAGGCTTTTAATATTTATGCTCAACGGGTTGCGCACAAGTTTAGCCAGGCTGTTTTTTGCAAGATGTTTATGATAGTTTTGGTGCACATACCGGTGCAACTGTTTGTAGTACGATGCAGGGAAAGTGTTGCTGAACATCAAAGCCATCTCATCCGAGTCGGTCCAGTTTGTTTTATTCTTCAGATCGGCTTTTACTTTTTCATAAAATAATGTTCCGGGGAGTGGATAGGATACGGAAATGCCGATTTCAAATGGCAAAAGCTTGTTAATCATATTGATGGTTAACTGAATGTCTTCTTTCAACTCACCAGGGTATCCAAACTGGATAAAAAATGAAGGCTTTATTCCGGCCGCTTTCATCAACGTGGTGGCTTCACTAATTTGTTCAACAGTGATGCCCTTGTCCATTGCGTCCAAAATCTTCTGCGAGCCGCTTTCGGCGCCGATCCAAACGTTTTCGCAACCCGCCGCCGCCAATGCTTTCACCAGTTCCTTTTCAACTAAAAGGTCTGCTCTCGACTGTATTTTAAACCTTATATTAACTTTTTCCTTTTCTAACAGTCCGGCCAATTCTTTAACCCATCCCGGTTTTAATCCAAAAATATCATCGCAAAACCAAATGTGGTCTATTTGATATTGCTCTTTGAGCATCTTAATTTCCGTAAGCACATTTTCCGGGCTTCTCGAGTTATACCGGTTGCCATAAATAGGTTTGGCGCACCAGTTGCATTTAAAAGGGCAGCCACGGGTAGTGCTCATATTTAACGAAAAATACCCCGCGCTTTTTATCCAGGTTTCCCGGTATTGTTCTATGTCAACCAGGTCCCATGCAGGCAGCGGTAAACTGTCCAAATCTCTCAAAACCGGCCGGCCAGGTGTTTTAATAACATTTCCGTTGTTTATGTAAGCCAGCCCCTGTATGTCTGAATATTCGCTATTCCCACTTTTAATTTGATTGACCAATTGTAGCAAGGTCTGCTCCGCTTCGCCGATAATTACAAAATCGGCGCCTTCAATAAGGTATTCTTTATAACGATCCGTTGAATCTGAACTGGAAATGATAACCGTACATCCTTCAGCCTTTGCAATTTTGATCATATTAAAAGAAGCTTCCCTCATGTTAGTGAGGCACATTTTAGTCAGATAATTGAAGCCATCATCGTATATAACAAAAAAGTCGGGTCTGTTTTTCCTAATAATCGGATCTACTTCTTCAGGGGCGCTTATAAACATGGTATCGAACAAAGACACGTCGTAACCATTTTTCCTCATCAATGCCGCAGCATATAAAGTTCCCAACGGCGGATAAGGTTGCCCCAAGGTCCATTGTTTTGGATCAAAGCGTAAAAAATATGAATGCGTAAATAAGATGCGTTCCATGTTTTACTAATTAATTTTTGCCAAAGGCGGCAGATTTAATGAGCAAACACATTTTATACAGGTCGCATTGGTTCCCATATTCAGTGTTTTTCTGAAGCGAAACGCTTCGTCACTATTCAAAATTGATGATAATGATGAGTCCCTGATATTCCCTATAACATCATGAAAAAAACATGGACGTACACTACCATCCGCCTCAATTACGGTTGACACCCATGGTGCATTACATTTTCTGTACGGGAATGGATTCATTCCGTAAAACGCAGCGTAGTATTGATATATCTGCATAATTTTTTGGGGCGATTCCGCAATAAATCCAGTATCAAAATATATGCTTGTATTAACGATTTCGTTGATCACCTGAAGTAACTCAGGCAGCTCCTTTTCCGACAATAAAATTTCGTGCTGTTTTGGCTCTTCCCAGGCCATCTGGCGGTTAAAAGCATGACTGCTTACATCCGCGGGCAAAAAACTTACCTGGTCAATTCCCATTTTTTTTGCTTCTGCGATGATGCCTTCCCAATTCCTGAAATTAAGGCGATGAATTACCGTACGGGCAGTTATTCTGTAACCCGGGTTTAATAATTTGATATATTCAACACCTTCTCTGAGTTTATTAAACGCTCCCGGTATATTTCGGATAGCATCATGCAATGGTTCGTCCCCATCCAATGAAACTACAATTTCATCAACCCATTTTAGCAGTTGTTCGGCATGTTTTTTTATCGTTAACCCGGTTGTAAGCAGTGATATTTTTATTTTTTGTCTCTTTAAAATCTCGCAGAGCTTAAAAAAGTTAGGATTAAGCAAAGCTTCCCCTCCGGACATAGCCACGCGCTGCGTCCCGAATTTTTTTAATGAAACGAGTAATTCGCTTACATCCTGCTCTGATAGCTGTTTCAGGTTTTTGTTGTCCTTCCATATATCACACATTACACAGCGGCAATTGCAGGCGCTGTGCGGCATCAATATCACTACAGGCAATGCGGTAATTGTATGCGTTTGCAACGTCCTGTATCGCTGATATGTGTTATATATAGTTTTTAACTGCATTAGTTTTTAATTGATGTGGTATTGAAATCAAAAACCTTGTATTTCGGGCTGCCGGTACCGCCATACTTTTTGAAGCAGCTTTATTTCATACGGATAGTGATACAAGTTCACCTTATACCGCAAACCGGCAATTAGCTGTATCGCCTTGCGTTTTATTAAGTTTAACCGGATATCGGTAACCGTTGGATAAACGCCATTCAAAACGGTTTCAAAGTTTCTGATCTTATCAATCATTTCGGGGGTTAGCCAGGGGGTCAACGGGTTTTTACGTAAGTCGAAATTTTCCCATGCCGGGCTTATCCAATCCTCCAGCGTTTGCGGAAACCTAAAGCCGCTTGCCTGGGCCTGTTTAAATAATTCTGAACCTTCAGTCGGCACCGGGCTATAGGTATAAATAATGATTTCTGTTTTGGGATTTACGTGCTTTACCTGTTTAATAAAGTCTATTTCAAAGTCAATTTGGGCCTGCACCTGCTCCGGCGTGGGGGCCGGTGTTCCCAGCACAAAAGAATATTCGGGGATGATGTCAAACTTTTTTAAACGCGCGGCGAATTCAATAATTTGCTCGCCTGTTTGCGTTCCGCCTTTGTCCATCTGCTCCAAAACTGCGTTATTACCGCTTTCCGCTCCAAAAAATATGATCTTACAACCCGCTTCGCGTATAGCTGCCAGAGATGAGTCTTTAAATTTACTCATCGTATCAATGCGGGCCATACCCCACCAGGTCATATTTTCTGGTTTTATCAATCTCGAAAATTCAACCGCACGCTTTTCGGACACGAAGAAGTTATTATCATGAAATTCGATGGCATCTGCGCCCCATTTATCCTTAATATATTTTACATCATTGTAAACGTTTTGGGCGGACTTTCCCTTCCACCGGGCTTCATATATCGGCACAACGGCACAAAAAGAACAAGTAAACGGACAACCGATACTTGAATGGTAAGCAAGTGTTTTCTCTCCCAAATAAGTTCTGCCTAAAAACTTGGGGATCGGATAAAATTGATTCAGTTTATCATAGGGCAAGGGCGGTAGTGAATCCTGGTCTATCAGATCTTCCTTGGCATTTTTAGTAATCTTTCCATCTGGCGCTTTGTAGATAAGGTTTTTTATAAACTCAAACGGTTTGCCGGTTTCCAAGGCATCCAGCAAATTTGGAAATGCATTATCGCCGGGGCCGTTAATTATAAAATCGACGTAATTTGAATATAACACCGCGTTTGGCTGATTTGACGGAAAATAACCACCCCATATCATCGTTGTTTGTGGGAATTTTTCTTTGATTGCTTTAGCCGATAGTATCGCCTGTCTTAATTGCGGGCCCGGCATAACCGTGAAGCCAATGTATTTATAGTCGCCAGTATTTAAATAACTTTCAATCTTTTTTAGCGGCTCTGCTTCGCAGTTACCGTCAACAATAGTCCATTCGTACTTTCCATCTACCGAAGCGGCAATATTTAAAATGGAGTTAGGTATGCGATATTTATTGTTTGAACTTTTCGGATTGAATAATAAGACCTTACTCTTCATACACAAATTAAATGCGACCTGGTAAAAGACAATCCCCGTAATACCGGCGGGTGCCCTACCCGCCGGTATTTTACACTAAACTACGGGGAAACAATTCACAATAAACCACCCAAAACAAATAAATCGATCTTAGACCGATAAGACTATTTACTATAAGAGTACGCTCAAAAAAATGTATCCGTTGCCTGCTGTCCGAAATAAAATTCATGGGGCAACCTTTATAAATTTTGTGCCGTACCTGCTTGTGGATAACTATGTTATTCCTATATTAAAAATTGAAATATTTTGATTAGCACACTAAAAAATTACATAAATAAGCGCGTATTCCATTCAACACCAGCGGAAAAAAGTGTGGTTGAAGCATATGACTTGTGGGCTTCAAATTACGATTCGCAGCCCGGCAACCTTATGCTCGACCTGGACGAAATAGTATTTTCCAATTTGCTCAAAAACATGGAAATCACCAATAAACATGTAGCGGATATTGGCTGCGGCACCGGCAGGCATTGGGCCGCTATTTTGGAGGGAAAACCAGCAAGTTTAACCGGTTTTGATGTATCGGCAGGGATGCTGAACAAACTGAATGAAAAGTATCCAGCGGCACACACTTACCAAATTATTGACAATACTTTTTTAAACATAGACGATGCCTCTTATGATGTCATCATATCGACGCTTACGGTTGCTCATATCGAAAACCTGGAAGAAGCGCTGCGGGCATGGTGTCGAATATTAAAAGATAAGGGAGAGATAATAATAACCGACTTCCATCCTGATGCGCTGGCTTCGGGCGGTAAACGAACCTTTAAGTATAGAAACGTGCAAATCGCTGTTAAAAACTTTGTTCACCCCATAAACATCATCAAAGAAATATTATTAAACGACAATATTATTGCGATTGACGAATATGAGAAGCGCGTAGATGAGTCGGTAAAGGATTATTATCTGAAGCAAAATGCACTGCATGTTTATGAAAAATTTAAAGGTTTTAGTATGATCTATGGAATCCGTTTCAAAAAACTGTAAATGATCCTCAACAATGTAAAAATAGTGGGCGCTGATAAGCCCGTTAATATTCGTATTAATGGTCAAAAGATCGTTGAAATATCTTCGTCTGCGGTTAGCGATAAGTCGGCACCTTCGCAAATAACTTTCATCAGATCAACAGTTTTCCCCGGACTTATTAATTCACATGATCACCTGGATTTCAATTTATTCCCGCAATTAGGCACCGAGACTTACAGTAATTATACAGAATGGGGCAGCTACATTCATAAATGTTATAAAGACGAAATTGACCAGGTGTTAAAAATCCCTGTAATGTTGCGTTCGCGATGGGGCTTATATAAGAATTTACTTTGTGGCGTAACCACAGTTGTGAACCATGGCGAACCATCAGGGATAAAAAATGATTTGATCAATGTTTTCGAAAAATCTCATTGTCTGCATTCGGTACAGTTCGAAAAAAACTGGAAAATAAAATTA
The DNA here is from genome assembly GCA_036495385.1 of Mucilaginibacter sp. GTDB lineage: Bacteria > Bacteroidota > Bacteroidia > Sphingobacteriales > Sphingobacteriaceae > Mucilaginibacter. The sequence goes on from DASXMZ010000100.1 coordinate 8,916, forward strand.
AATAACCCGTTAAAAAGAGGGCTTCCTGCTACAATCCATGTGGGGGAAGGCAATGATAATCTATCTTACAAAGAGATCGATGAACTAATACAATGGAATTTGCTGAAAAAAAAATTAATCGGCATTCATGCGGTGGCCATGTCCGAAAAACAAGCGAAAAACTTTGAAGCCGTGGTGTGGTGTCCGCAATCTAATTACTTTTTATTAAACAAAACAGCGCCAATTAACCTTTTAAAAAAGCACACGAATATACTGTTTGGTACCGACTCCACTTTAACAAGTTCGTGGGATATTTGGGAACATTTACGCCTGGCGCGCAAGGGTCATTTACTTGCCGACAACGAACTATACAAAGCACTGAATCTGAATGCCGCGAATTGCTGGAAACTAAATAGCGGAGAAATCACTCCCGGTAGGGACGCCGATTTGATTGTCGTTAAAACTATATCGGCCACAACAAGCCTGGGAAATTTTTTTGAAACTAAACCAGCTGATATATTGCTGGTCGTTAATAAAGGCAATATCCGCTTGTTTGATGAAAGCTTATTGGGTGAATTGAAGGCTATTGAACTGAAGCGCTTTAGCAAAATATATATAAATGGTGCCGGTAAATATGTCGAAGGCGATTTGCCGGGTTTGATGAAGGATATAAGGAATTATCATTCGGCGGCAGTGTTCCCGATAAGTGCTAATTAATTGTCTTTTTATGGAGGTTGTTAAAACAATATACACCAAAGCATACAGGAAAACCAGGCATGGCATTAGAGATATTAAGCATAAACTTGGCTTTTACAATGATTTTTATAAATATGCGCGGGGAAGCCGCATCTTAATTTATCATGGGATTTGCGAAAAGGACCATACCCGTTTTAATCCTATTTTTTTGAAAAAGGACACCTTCGAAGCGCACTTGAAATTTTATAAAAAGCGCTTTAACATCGTGTCGCTTGATGAGTACTATGATCAAAACTTCAGCCACGATAAATTTAATATCTGTATAACTTTCGATGATGGTTTCGCAAATAATTACAAATACGTATTGCCATTATTGGACAAATATCAGATACCGGCCACATTTTTTATCACCGCTATAAGAGATGCAGGTTACGATATATTATGGAATGACTTTTTGGGAATCGTAAGTAAATATGGCCCTGAAAAAATTATCTACAAAAACGAAGCTTATTATAAAGGCAAACACTATAAATATATTTCGTCAGATACCGGAATAAGCCTTGTAGAAAAGTTGCGCTCCTGCGGATCCAAAGAAAAAGCGGAAATGATGGAATTATTGCATGAATTGTGGCCTTTTAAAAATAACATAGATGAAAAAGATTACTGGCTGCAACTAACAACTGAACAGATAAAAGAGCTTTCCTATTCCCCCTTTGTGACCATAGGCGCCCACGGATATTTTCATAATGACCTCGCTAACATCAATGTCTCTGACGCAGCTGGTGAACTGGCTTTCTCGAAGCGATACCTGGAAAGTATTATCGGGAAACCGGTAACGAGTTTCGCTTTTCCTTACGGCTCATACACCCCTGAAGTAGTGGATGCAGCCAAAAGGGTAGGTTACCGCCGTCTGCTGGCAATGGATTTTAAATTTTTGGAGGACACTGAAGATATAACCATGCGCGAGCGTTTCACGGTTAACCCTTTTATATCTGCCAACAACCAAATGTATGCAACGGTAACCCGAAGTTATGAGCACTGATATTAAAGCAGTTAAATATAAGTTTGAAAGGTTAAGCGAATATAACATAACCGACCTGGAAAAATTGCATACTGCCGTTTACGCACAAACATTGCCTCAAAATTATTTTCAAAATAAATATGATACCGCTTTTACTTCGGTTCAGCATACCGGCTATATTGCTTACGATAGTGGGCGGGCAATAGCCTTTTATGGCGTAATACCCTGCTTTATCCGTTTGAACGGAAGTATCATTTTGGCGGCGCAATCGGCTGATACCATGACGCACCCCCAGTATCGCAATAAGGGTTTATTTATTGAACTGGCGAAAGAAACATTTGAACTATGCGGAAAAAATGGGATTGAATTACTATTTGGGTTTCCCAATCAAAATTCATTGTATGGCTTTGTTAACAGGCTGGGGTGGACTACCACAGAAAGGATGAGCTGTTTCATTATAAGCGCCGGAACTTTTTCGTGGCAGCGAATTTTCAGAAAGCTACCCCTTTTGCAAACATGGTATAAAAGTTATCAGCAGCGTCAATTAAAAAAAGTTTCATTGCCGCAAAAAGGAATTGATAATTCGGTGTTCAACGACAATTATGGCGGTTTACTGCGTGGCCAAAATTACTTTGAATACAAGAAATATAGTACTACACATGTTATTAAACTAGGCCACTCTATTTTATGGATAAAAATAAATAACGAACTGGTCATTGGGGATATCTCGGTTTCACCCGGTGATTTTGATGATATGATCAAAAAACTAAAAAGGTTTGCTTATAAACTCGGAATAAAGGAAATACATTTTCACGCCTGTCCAAATACAACTTTACATTCATTATTTGTGGGTCGTTTTAATGCGCTTCCCTCTTTTCCGGTTATATTTAAGGAGCTAAATGGAACTGCAGATATAGGGCACATTAAGTTTACTTCGGCTGATATAGATACTTTTTGATATGAACGCGCTTATAAAAAAACTGTTTTTTAAGGACACAAAAATAAAGACATTCTTTATAACCCGCCTGGCTGCTGATGAGGTAGAGGAAAAAGTCTTTTTAACAAAAGATAAACACCTGATTGAAATATCCCGGCACCATGGTATGATATGCCTCGATCCCTTTTGCGTTGCGGTATGGCTGACGGATGAAGAATCAAATCTTTTCGATCTGACGCAAGCATCAATACATTTCAAAAAGGGAAATAAACTCAACGCGGCAATAACTGTGTCGTTTATAGAAAAAATACCGACGGCTCATGGGGAACTGGTGTTGTACAAGGTTGAAAAAGTGGTAAATCATCAACTTAACCCCTTACACCGGCTGGTACTTTTTACTTACCTGCTTCGCTCAAAGGCAAGTACATACTATAGCCGGCGTGTTATAAGTGCACTTTATTCGTACCCAAGAAGCATTATTATCGTATCGTACAAGGACGATGAGTACTGTAACATATTTCCGATGGATATACACGCTTACGTTGAAGAAGAAAATTTATATATTTTGGGATTACGAACAACAAACATTACTTTAAACAAAATTCTTGACGCAAGGAAGGTGGTTGTATGCGATACGGATGCGGTGGATATAGATACTGTTTATAGCCTGGGTAAGCATTCCAGCAATTCGCCTACACCAAAAGAACAGCTTCCGTTTACCACAGCTGAAAGTGAGGTATTTAACTTCCCTGTACCTGATTTTACGGGATCATATAAAGAAATAGAGATCATACATCATAGAAAAATGGGTTATCATATGCTTATGGTTGGCAGAGTTGTAAACGCAAAGAAAATTAAACAAAGTTCCTCATCGCTTTATCATGTTGGTTTTTTACAATTTCAGACGAATGGCTATAAAAGTATTGAAGGGGTATTTTAAAACGTTGTGCAACGCCTTATGATCTATGTTTTTGTGAGTTATAATTATTCGCCCAGTTTCAACACACCCCAAAGCTGGTTCAAAAGAACCGAAGGTTACGCAGGTGTGTTAGAATGCCTGAGCGAGAGAAACACCGTATTTAATGTTAAACAGATTAATTATAAGGGCAATCAAACTTACAAAGGGGTGGAATACCGGTTCGTGGACTTTGGTAAAAAGAAAACATATTTTCCTCATCAATTAAATCAATACGTTAAAAGCTTAAACCCCGACATCGTTGTTGTGCAGGGCTTGCATCATCCATTGCAATTGATCCAGTTACGCTATGTCCTGAATAGAAAAACAAAAATTATAGCCCAGCATCACGCCGAAAAACCATTTACCGGCATCAGAAAATACATTCAAAGAATAGCGGACCGATATATAGACGCGTATTTGTTTGCTTCGCATGCAATGGGAATGGACTGGGTTAATAAAGGCAACCTGGCCTCTTCAAAGAAAATACACGAAGTAATGGAAGTATCATCTCTTTTTCATCCAGTTGATAAGGTGTTCGCCATCTCAAAAACAGACGTTTCGGGCAGCCCGGTATTTCTATGGGTTGGACGGCTTAACGAGAACAAAGATCCTTTAAATGTAGTAACCGCCTTTTTAGAATTTAATAATACCTACCCGGCATCAAGTTTATATATGATTTATCACACCGATGAATTACTTAACGAAATAAAACTGCTGATCAATAAACATGAAAACGAAGACGCAATTATGCTGATAGGTAAAGTGCCGCATGATGATTTATTATATTGGTTTAACAGCGCAGATTTTATTATTTCCTGCTCACACTATGAAGGCAGCGGAACAGCTGTTTGCGAGGCGATGTCGTGCGGCTGTGTGCCGATTGTCACCGATATTTTCTCATTCCAAATGATAACGGACAACGGAAACTGCGGATTACTATATGAAGCAGGTAACCAGGCTGCCCTGTTATCAGCGCTATATAAATCCCTTACTTTAGATATGAAGACAAAAAAGAGCAGATCATTGGAATATTTCAAATCAAAACTCTCCTTCGGCACTATCGCCAAACAGATAGAGGAAATCGCACTTTCTTTGTAGATCGTAGAGACACAATGCTTTGTGTCTCGCCATTCCTCATTAAAGACCAAAGTATTGTGTCTCTATAATCATCCCGTTAAACAGCTTCCTGATTTTCTGAGCAGTTATCGGCGAAAAGGCTGATCACATTTTTGGCAATTTGCTGTATGGTACAAGTTAATACAGGGTCGTGTTCTGTATGTTTGTTTCTGAGCACTCTAAACACCTCCGCATTCATTTCATCTTTATTCTTTACTATATAATGGTGTCTGTAATCTTTGTTCATGGGTTTGCAAAAAGAAACCACATGGGCCCCCGCATACAATGCTTCAGACAGCACCGAGCCAAATCCTTCATAACTTGAGGTGTGCAAAAACACTTTGGAACGCTGCATTAAAGCCAGCACCTCCTGATGCGGCAACTCCCCCGCAAAGGTAAGGTTGTTGTTTAGTCCTTGTAACGTAGCCAAAGCCTTTAGCTGATCCAGTTCGGGCCCTTTGCCGCAGATAACTGCATTGACCAGGGGGAAGCTCTTTTTTATAAAACTAACGGTTTCTATGAAAAGATTGTATTGCTTTAGCGGGATCAAAGAACCGGCGCCCAAAATATCAATATCTCTTTTTACCGGGGCTGCCCCAAATAGCGAAGTATCTATTCCTACCGGAATTATATTGGGGATTGTTTTCCGGTAATTTCTTCTAACCTCCCTGTAAATAAAATCAGACAGCGCTATTAACGAATCAGGTTGTGGCTTTATCCATTTAAAGTATTTATTGCCTTTTTTTGCATCCTGCCCTAACACCCAGGTGTAATGACTTAAGTTGTTGCGCCTGGCAAAAAGGCTGCCGACAAAAGCACATTCGCCAAACCAAAAACTCAACAGGCCTATCAGTTGGTAGCGTTTGTTTAATTTCTTTAATGCAAGCCAGGCTTTTATCCAGGTGAAAGTACGGCGTAAGCGCCCCTTGTCCTTCCCTCCCAGCGCAATTACTTTTGCACCGTACCAATGATATTGACTGGCCTCAAAAGGATAATGAAACGATAAGACGATTATATTAAGACCCGGACAAGTTTCTTTCAATGCTTTAACAAATAGCTGCTGCGGGGGCATACAAGTGGTATCAGCTTCATTTGCGGGGAAGCCTGGAGCAAGAATTACCAAAGTTTCCGGCTTACTATTCATTTAATGATACCACTTTATTGCAATAAAATAAACTGGACTTGTTGTGTGTAATAAATAGAATCATTTTCCCCTGGCATGCAAGTAGCTGCAGCTGATTTAATATAAAACCTTCCGATAAATCATCCATCTCGCTGAAAGGCTCATCCAATATCAGCAAATCAAAATCCCGGTAAAGAGCTCTGGCAAGCATAATTCTTTGCCGTTCTCCACCGCTTATATTTTTACCATTCTCTTTTATTATTTTCTCTAACCCTTCCGGGTATTTGATCAAAAGCTGATCAAGCCCGCAAATTATAAGTATCTCTTCCAGTTTATTTTGGTCGTAATCACCCTCATCAAGCGCGATATTTTTTAAAATGGAGTCATGAATAAAAAAAGACTGCTGCCTTACGTATGAAATATTTTTCCAATAATGCCTGCGTTCGCTTCCATCCGTTATTTTATTATTCAGCAAAATTGTACCGCAGTCCTGTTCAATAAACCCAAGAACCAGGTTTATCAAAGTGGTTTTCCCCCTTCCGGATTTACCTGATATTCCGATGAAGTCTCCCGGCATCATTTCAAAACTTACACTATTTAAAACCGCGTGGTCTTTGTATTCAAAATAAATCCTTTCAAATTTTACAGAGCTTATCGGGGTTATAAGCAAGGGCCCTCTCTTTTCTTCGGACTTATTTTCAGGGTCTCGAAGGCCGTCCAGTGTGAATTGGTAAGTTTTTATTTGCCCCGTACAATTCAATATCTTTACTATTCCGGGTATTATTTTATAGGAAGCCGCCATGAAAATACCTATGGTTAACAAATCAATAGCCGGACTTTGCGCAAACCATTTGTTTATGGCGAGTAAAATGAAAAAACCCAGCACTGCGAAAATTTCAATAAGCCGCGATGGTAAGCTTTGTAAAGTTTGCTGGGTGGCTATGTCATCATTCAGTTGTTGCTGGTAATTTAAATAGCGGTTGGTAAAAAAATCATTCTTGCCGTAGATATTACTTTCGACATACCCCGAAATTGACTCATGAAGGTGCTGCAACGTCTTCTCGCTGACAACTTTTGTGTGGAATCGGATGTTTTTTAACTTTTTACGGATAAACCATCCTAACGAAACGACGGGCGGCAGCAGCAACAAAAACAACAAAAGAAAAAGCGTGGGATGATAAAAAAGAATTGCAAAAATCGTAAAAAAAATCACAATGATTTGCGAGACAACCTGCTGAAAATTGGTAAGTATATAGTTACTGAACTCAATTGGTTGCTGACTGATCTTTCGGATCAATACTGACGAATCGATATTTACAAAATGGCTGTAATCGTCATTCAGAAAATTAAGCATGTTCCTTTTTGACAGCCTGGTAGCGATGCTGTAAAAAAAACGGCTTTGCGACCTCAGGCCTATATAGCCGAACCAATTTTTAACACAAAAAAGCAATAAAAAAATGCCGATGAGCGCCAATGAATCGGGATCTTTTAAGTTTGCGGGAAGAAATGAAATATTTGCCGGAACGGTATTTCTGGTGTAGAAATTTATAATTACCAGCAGCAAAGCCAAAAAAGTTAAATCGAGTATACCTATAACAAGATCGAAGAAAACAAGCTTTGCTAGCTTTATCTTTTCCTTCTTGTCCAAAATCGAGGCAATACCTGATAAAATTTTCTTCAATGGTTTACGGCATACTGTTAACTATATCAGGTACGCTGTAATGGTGCGAATGGTTGCCTTATTTTATCAAAAACGAGGGTCATTGTTTTGTAATAAATGGCTGTGGAGTAAGGCGTTTGGCCCTTGTTGATGTTGCCAGGTAACCACCATAGGGATATACCACTGCCTTGGTATGTAGTTACCTGAGGACACAAACCAAGGCAGAGATTCCTTCAGGATTTTTAATTGGTTTGTGTTGTAATTTGCTTTCAAATTTCGGTACCTTAGCTCTTCCACAACTAATCGGCAGCAGGTATGGATACGAATGAACCAAAATCAGCGGAGCAGCGCGGTTTATCGGAATCGGGGTCGTCAATGAGCAGCGTTCAAATCGAACAAAAGAGCTATGAGCTGGCCCCACGCGAGGGATTCACCGTCACACATTTTCTAACGGTTGCCGACATCGACCGATCTGCTGATTTTTACGAAACGGTCTTCGGCGGCCGCATCCTGAGCAGGGGTGACATTAAGGGCGCGTCCGGACACATTCAGATCGCGAATACGTGGCTCATTGTCAACGTCGGGGGCGGGCCCACCCCAGACAAACCGACAATAACGCTTAGCACCCTCGCCGACCCTAATAAGATTAGCAGCTTTATGAATATCCGCGTTGCAGATATTCAAGCCTGCTATGAATTATGGAAAAGTCGGGGAGCGGAGTTCATCACGGCGCCGATCCCCAAGTACGGCGAGACACGCTGCTACATCCGCGATCCTGATGGATATATTATTGAGGTCGGACAGAGCACCGAACTCACATACGGATAACCCCAAAGTTGGATTGGATGCAGTTTTCAACCCTGTCGGCCTTAAGGACTCCTTTGGAGATATCCGCTTCCTAAGCCCATTGACGCGAACGATACAACAAGGCTCGGCCGCATAAAGTTTAAGCACACTACACCGCATTTGCAATGAGCACTGAATCAAAAGAGTCATATTATGAACACGGTACAAATTGAACAAAAAAGCTATGAGATGCCCCCGCGCGAGGGGATCAGCATCGCACATTTCCTCACCGTCGCCGACATCGACCGATCGGCTCGCTTCTACGAAACGGTCTTCGGCGGTCGCATTTTGAGCAGAGGCGACGGCGATGGCGCCCCTGCCTACATTCAGATCGCGAATACCTGGCTTCTTGTCAACGTGGGGGGCGGGCCTACCCCCGACAAGCCGACGGTAACGCTCAGCGTCCCCGACCCGAACAAGATCAATAGCTTTATGAATATCCGCGTTGCAGATATTCAAGCGTGCTATGAACTATGGAAAAGTCGGGGAGCGGAGTTCATCACTGAACCGATTCCCAAGTACGGCGAGATACGTTGCTACTTGCGTGATCCTGACGGTTATATTATCGAGGTCGGACAGAGCACAGACCTCACCTACGGTTGATGCCCGGCTCGGATGGTAATGCTTGCAGTTTACAAGGCATTAAGTAAACAACCCATATTATCCCCGTTTGTCACCCCAACCTAATATTAATTTTTATTGGAATGATCATTCCATAATGTATTTACATTTGCGGAACGATTATTCCAAATATAAAAAATTAATCATTCACAACATGAAAAAGTTAGCAAACAAAGTAGCAGTAATAACAGGAGCATCAAAAGGTATCGGCGCAGGCATAGCTAAAAGCCTGGCAGCAGAAGGGGCATCTGTAGTAGTAAATTATTCCTCCGCCAAAGCTGGTGCAGATAAGGTAGTAGCCGAGATTATCAGCAACGGTGGTAAAGCGATTGCTGTACAGGGTGACGTGTCAAAATCTGCGGATGTTAGCCGCTTGTTTAACGAAACCAAAGAGGCCTTTGGCGCGGTTGACATCCTGGTAAACAATGCCGGCGTCTACAAATTTGGCGCGATAGAACAAATTAGTGAAGAAGATTTTCATACTCAATTTAATACCAACGTACTCGGCTTATTGCTCACCACGCAGGGTGCATTAAAAAGCTTTAACGAAAACGGCGGAAGCATTATTAACATTGGTTCGGCGGTAAGCAGTATAGCCCCGGTTGGCAGTTCCATTTATACAGCGACCAAGGGAGCAGTTGACGCGATTACTCATGTTTTATCAAAAGAACTTGGGTCGAAAAAGATCACGGTAAACTCAATCAATCCGGGTATGGTAGAAACCGAAGGAACCCATACCGCGGGTTTTATCGGAAGTGATTTTGAAGCAGAAATGGTACGCACAACACCGCTTGGCCGTATTGGCCAACCTGGAGATATTGCCCAGATTGCCGTATTCCTGGCCTCCGAAGAATCACGTTGGTTAACAGGTGAAACTCTGCTTGCCAGTGGCGGTATAAGATAAAATGGTAAAAATTGAATAGCTTTGCTTGTTGAAGCAAGGCTATTCCTGTTATGGCAAGAACGAAAGATTTTGATGAAAATGAAGTGCTGTGCAAGGCTATAGATCTATTTTGGCACAAAGGGTACAATGGCACCTCGATGCAGGACCTAGTAGATGGCCTGGGCATCAGCCGCTCAAGCCTGTACGATACCTATGGCGATAAACACACGCTATTTATTAAAGCGCTGGAGAGCTATAAAAGCACCAATTCGGTTAAATTTGGCGATATCACCAGCAATTCCAGATCAGCTAAAGAAACGATAAAAAAATTACTCGAGTTTATTACCGGCGGGTTGCTGGAGGACCAGTCGCGTAAAGGCTGCTTTATGGTTAACGCCGAAGTAGAAGTTGCCCCTCACGATGAACAGGTAAACAAAATGATTTGTGAAAACGACCAGCAAGTGGAAGATGCGTTTTACATGGTGATAAAAAAAGGGCAGGAAAGCGGAGAGATCACAAATCAGCAGGATGCGAGGGCGCTGGCCCGGTTTACGTTTAATACGGTAAAAGGTATGCGCGTCACCGCAAAATCAACTACCGATAAAGCGGTGTTTGATGATATTATTAAGCTGGCGCTGTCGGTTCTGGATTAACTATCATACTGCTAAAAAATGCTCATGGCAACACGGAACTGTTTTAATTCCTCTATTGACGCTTCAAACGTGTCCAAGCACGGCCTGTATTTGTACCATCTTTAAATCTTCTAATGTGCTCATTCAACTCTAGATCACTATATTTGAAATAAAGAAAGTGAGTCATATGCCTGCAGTTAAAAAATCGATTAAAAATAATAAAGACTATTATGGCAAAACTGTCATTGGCAATGAAGTTAGCGATCATGGCAATGATCCATTTGTTGTTAGAAAAGTAGAAGAAGCGAAGGAGTTTTTGCGTAAAAATGGATTAAAAGGTTTACCGGATCAATTGGAAAAATGAATCCGGGACCATTCAACTATAATTCCGCTCTCTTTTTACCATCACCTCACCCACCCCTCACTTGTCAAAAATTTAACCAGCCGTTGATCATCGGCTGAAGTGATTGGTATCCAGATGCCGAGCGGCTCACGGGTCCAATAAAGCCCCTGCGGATTACTTGGTTCTGCAAATTTGTAACGAT
>DASXMZ010000101.1:0-14656 GCA_036495385.1 Mucilaginibacter sp.
CCAACCAGGAATAACACTTGCGGTGCCAACTATTACTTGAAGTGGCTCGTACGTACGGCCCGGTTGATTTAGCCCTGCCGTTTTGGCCACTGACTCGATGCTTGTATCAAAAACTTTTCCGTCCAGCGTATGACCGGCATAATTTACTAATACTGTGTCCCCTTTTAGCGGTTTATGTTTTGGCGAAGGTTTAGTAATAACATACCTCAAACCTGAAGGCGTTGTGTTAATAACCAGCTTATGATCGACTATATATTTATTTGCGTCGGCAATTTCAGCTGCCTTTATTTTTTCTATTGCAGCGTTTCTTTCTGCAATAGCATCGTTTAGCGATTGAACCTTTTCAATCTTTAATATGAACGTCAGGTTACTTCCCTTAGGAAAAAACGGCGGTCGTTGATCCTCATGACCTTTAAAAATAGAATCAGCAGGAACCTTGACCATCGCGCTATCCTTCACCGTTAATAAAGGAAATATCTCCATTAAGTCGCCAACATTTTGTGAAGGCTGGATTTGCGCCTGTACCGGATGCCCGGCAGCATAAGTGCTGAAAAGAACTGAATCTTTATCTGTTTTTTGAATAAACTGGAAAGTTACAACATCGTTCAATTTGATTTTTTCGCCGGCGTTATGCGTAAATATCTGGTATAGTGCGCCTTTGGGCGTATGTTGCAAATCGCTTTGAGCATTAGCCTTAACTGTAATTATTAAAGCTAAAATTATTAAAATGTATTTCATTGTAAATAAAAAAAACCTTCCCATTTTACCGGGAAGGCTATAATAAATTAAATCTTATTTTTTTGTTGGCTGTTGCGTTTGAACCGGTTGTGGCGGAATCATCGACATTGGCTTTGGCTTTGGTGCATTAGGGTCGGGGTGAACAATATCCACCAACTCGATGTCGAAAACAAGCGGGGTAAATGGTTGTATCTGTCCGCCACTTCCCTGCTCGCCATAAGCAAGCTTTGATGGCACCACCAACGTGGCAGTAGCACCTTTATTCAATAATTGTGCTCCCTCATCCATTCCTGGAATCATACCCTTAGCGCCAATTGCAAAACGAATAGGTTTAAAAGGGTTCATAGGATTTATCTGCAATTTGGCCTTTATTGCTTCGGCCTTTACACTTGATTCAAGCACCTTACCTGAAATAAATTTAACTGTATAGTTTAATACTGCAGTATCACCTTGTGCTGGTTTAGGACCAGATCCCTCTTTTGTTATGGTGTAATATAACCCGTCCGGTGTTTGCGACATCTTCAGATTATTTTTATCAACATAACTTTTAATCTTACCGGATTCGGCTTTTTTTACTACATCGATAACAGATTTTACATAAGCCTCTGCGCGTCCCTGAAAAACCTGGTCGCTAAGATTTCCTTTAGCAATTACTTTTTCAACTTTTATTAAATATACCTCGTATTTACCTTTTAAGCCCGGTGGCCTTGGTTGACCTTTGAACATGGAGTCGATATTTACTTTTATAACAGCGCTATCACCCTCGCTAAGCATTAGTAAACCATCAACTACAGTTCCCTTAGTTTGGGGTTTTTGGAGTGGCTGCATAAAAGGAATTCCATTATCACGAGTGCTGCCTATAACAGAGTCGGCATCTGTTTTTAATGTCAGGTTAAGACTTACAAAGTCGCCTGGTTGAATACTTGGTCCGGATTTGTCGACAACGATATTATATAATAATCCCTTCTCGCCCTTTTTGAACCCACCGTTGCAACTTGCTAATCCAATTGCCGCAAGCGCTAAAAACATCAGTTTTTTCTTCATTTTTATTGTATTAATAGTTTTTTGTATTCAGGTAATATTAGTTTAAATTGATTAATCACTTGTTCGAGGCTATCTGTTGACGATCCGCCAGCAGCATTACGGTGGCCCCCACCGTTAAAATATTTCTTACAAATCTCATTAGCAGGGAATTCTCCCTTGGAGCGTAAGGAGAGTTTTACTTTGTCATTGCGTTCAACAATAAATGCAGCTAAACGGATACCTGCAATGGATAGCCCATAATTTACTATCCCTTCAGTATCTCCTGTCCCTATATTATATTTTTCCAGATCCTGCTTACTAACGGTAATAATGGCCGTGTTGAAATCGGATAACACTTCGAGTCTGCAACATAAACAAATTCCCAAGAAGCGTAACTGATTTTCAGACGAATTATTGTGAACAAGGTCATATATACGCGAATTAACGGCGCCGGCATCAATCAGGTCGGCCGCTATGCGATGCACCTCCGAGGTTGTATTCGGCAAACTAAATGAGGCCGAATCAGTCATTATGCCTGCATATAAACAACTGGCCACGTCTTTATTGACCAACTCTTTATTGCCGAGTTCTTCAACAATAAATTTATAAACCAACTGGGCTGTTGCGCAGGCATTGATATTCCAATATCTGTAATCATCAAAATCCTCAGGCTCCAGGTGGTGGTCTATCAAAATTTTTACCGCATTGCTTTTACCAACCAATTCGCCCATCTCATTTATACGGTTCAGCGCATTGAAGTCAAGACAGAAAATTATTTCGGCATCTGCTATCAAATCGGCTGATTCTTTTATATTTTCAGTATAGATAATAACCTCTCCGTTACCAGGCATCCAGTTGAAATATTCAGGATAATCTGTAGGTGTGATAACTTTTGCGTGATGCCCTTGCTGTATCAGGTAGTTATATATGCCCAATGAAGAACCTATAGCATCACCATCAGGTTTATGATGAGTAGTAATCACTATTTTCTTTGGCTGCGCTAAAAGTTCAACAAGCGAAGTTATATCTAACATCAATTTTAAAAAAGAGCTGCAAAGCTAAATAAATAAATTAAATACAGTCATCTTATTTAATGTAAAAGCCTTTAGGATTTAATTGTAAAAGGCTACTTTTGCCGCAATTTGAGTAAAGAAAGCAACTGTTTGAGCAGTGGCCGAAAAAGTAGTAACAGTTTTAAACACAAAAAAACAATCAATGCTGATGAAAGATAATAGAACTTTTACAATGATAAAGCCCGATGCGGTAGCCGCCGGGCATACTGGAGCAATTTTAGACCAAATAATTAAAGGAGGTTTCAAAATAATTGCAATGAAATACACTTCATTAACCCCACACAGAGCCGGTCAATTTTATGAAGTACACAAAGAGCGCCCTTTTTATGGCGAACTTGTTGATTTTATGTCTTCAGGACCGATAGTAGCCGCTATTCTTGAAAAAGATAACGCGGTTGAAGATTTTCGTAAATTAATTGGCGCAACTGATCCTGCAAAAGCAGAAAAAGGTACTATCAGAAATAGGTTTGCCCAGTCAATTGGTGCAAATGCCATTCATGGCTCTGACTCTGCCGAAAACGCTGAAATTGAAGGAAGCTTCTTTTTTTCGGCCCTGGAAAAGTTTTAACATTTTTAACCTTTAAAAAGCCGGATGTTCTGTTGCCAAAAACAGCATTCGGCTTTTTTGTTTTATTAAGAATCACTGCGTATTTTTATAAAGAACTAAACGGTATAATATTTGTAAGCCTTGTTACTATAAACAGTTAAAAGACTATGAGACTGCTTTTAAAATATATATTATATCTATTGCTTATCGTAGTGTTAGCGGCGGGTACCGTTCTGCTTTACCGCGCCCATCCCGAAGCCCAACTTGCCTTTATACTCCCTGGTCTTTTTATTCTGGCCTTATCAAGAATGAGCGATGATTTAAGGTTTAAGTTATTTGCGTCCCGATCCAAATATGGCTCACGATCTAAATCTAAAGGAAAATAATCTCCTCAACAATAATCGCTTTCGCTTCGTCATTTATTTTATCGATTATTTGCGTACGCATCATCATCAATTCGTTTTTTATTACAGACGACTCAATACGCAGAAACAATTTTTTATCGTGAACAAACAGTTCTTTCGTCCTATTGGCGACAGATTTCCCCACTAATTCAGGCCAGTTGGCTATTACCGCAGTTTCGTCAAAGCGCCGTTTAATTTTATAAACCTGCAGCATTTGTTCAATGGCTTCTTTTAATAACTTATCATTAGCCTTACGCATCTATTTCCCCTCCTTTTACTCTAAATAGCTGTATTTCCACACCTATGGAACTAAACACATTTTTAACCCTGTTTACGTTTGTATCGGTAATAAAAACTTGCCCAAAGTCGTGGTTCGAAATCATTTGCATCAGTTTGGTAACCCTTTGGTCATCAAGTTTATCAAAGATATCGTCGAGCAGTAGTATTGGCTTAAATTTATTTTGCGCATTTAAATAGCTGTATTGAGCCAACTTTAGGGCTATTAAAAAAGATTTTTGCTGCCCCTGGGAGCCAAATTTCTTCATCGGCATACCATGAATAGCAAACAAAAGGTCGTCTTTGTGTATACCAGCAAGCGTGCGTTCAAGAGCTCTGTCCCTTTCAACATTCTTTTTTAATAAAGCGGCAAGGTCATCCTGTAAAAGCTGCGATTCGTAAATTAATTCAACCTGCTCTGCATCGTCACTTAAAAACCGGTAATGCTTGTTAAATATTTCAGTAAAGCGCTCCATAAACGTCTTACGTTTTTCAAAAATGCTGTTACCTGAAACTATCAGCTGTTCGTCCATCACTTCCAGCAAATGGGGATCATATCGACCCGTCTCTGCTATAAGCTTTAAAAGCGAATTGCGATTAGCCAACACCTTATTATAGGTAATCAATTCGTCGAGGTACCTATTATCAGTTTGTGAAATTACGTTATCTATAAATTTTCGTCTTTCATCACTGCCTTCAATAATAATGCTGATATCGTAAGGAGAAACCATTACCAGCGGGAACAGACCAATATGATCGGCCAAACGCTGGTAATCTTTTTTATTAAGTTTAAATTGTTTTTTTTGGTTGCGCTTAACCGAACACGCTACTGTTTCCTGTTTGCTATTTTTATTAAAATTACCGGTAATAATAAAAAAATCAGTGCCTTGCTTAATTTGCTGACTATCTACCGGGTTAAAATAACTTTTGCATAACGATAAGTAATGGATAGCATCCAGCAAGTTAGTTTTACCGGCACCGTTATTTCCCGTAAAAACGTTAACGCCGTCGCTAAAAGATAGCACCGCTTCTTCGTAGTTTTTAAAATTAATGACCGATAGCTGATTTAAATACATAAGGAGTGTCAAATTTAGTGATTAGAGGATAGAGATTAGAAGTTAGTTGAATTTTTATGTAACGAACAAAACCCGATGAGATAGTCCGCTTGTTGATTTATTAAGTAACCGGTCCTTTTTGGTTTGTGGAGTGGCCGATTTGCCGGGTAGCAATTGTTTGATTTAATGGCACTAAGATCAAATACATAACCATGGTCGCGTAATACACCACCAAATCCTTCTCATTTAAATGTTTGATTTCATTAATTTTGTCAAATGGTCATCAAAGAGGAATCCGAAATTCCGGGATTAAATATGGAAGATTTGAGACTGAAAGGTTTTAAAGTCCACGAAATATCCACATCCGCAGACTACCCTGTTTCCCGCGGCAGGCGCGATTTTTATAAAATTGGCCTGGTAACCGGCAATATGACTGTTTATTATGGTGATGAGACATTAGACATAAATGATACAGTTCTGTTTTTTGTCAATCCCAATATACCCCATTCTGTTGTTCGTCATTCTATAAAGACAACCGGCTACGCCTGTCTGTTTACCGAAACTTTTATCACAAGCAGCGAACGGACTGGAATATTGAAAAACTCTCCGTTATTCCACATCGGCGACACACCTGTAATTTCGCTCAACAGTGAACAGGCTGCTTTTCTGACCGGCATTTTTCAAAAGATGCTGTCTACACACAGCAGTGATTATCGTTACAAGGGCGAATTGATCAGGAGTTGTATAGAACTGATCATTCGCGAAGCCTTGAGGATACAGCCATCACAAAATGTATCGCAATTCAAAAATGCAGCTATCCGTATCACTCATTTATTTATGGACCTGCTTGAAAGGCAATTCCCCATAGAGCGCACCAGTGAGCCCCTCCGGCTAAGAACGGCGCAGGATTTTGCCACGGAGCTCTCTGTCCATATAAATTACCTTAATCGCGCTGTAAAAAACGTTACCGGCAAACCTACTTCCGTGCACATTGCAGGGCGTATTACCGCAGAAGCAAAAGCCCTTTTGCAGCATACCGACTGGAACGTTGCAGACATTGCCTACGCCCTCGGCTTTGAATACCCCACCTACTTCAACAACCATTTTAAGCGAATAACCGGTACTACCCCCAAATCTCTTAGAAAAGAAAAGGTTTGAAAATCATACTTATTGGTTTGATTATCATTACCGGCCTGCACTACTTTAATAGGAGTTTTGCATCATAAATATTAAATAATAACAGTATGAAAATTTTAGTTACAGGCGCTACAGGAAAGGTAGGCAGCAGATTTGTTCCGCGCATGTTAGCAAAGGGCCATGAAGTTCGTATCCTTGTGCGTGATGCCGCGAAGGCCCCGGCATTAGTCGAGCTCGGCGCCAGGGTTATCATCGGGGATTTATATAGTGCAGATACTTTGTCGCCGGCCGTAGAAGGTATAGACGCGGTGATACACCTGGCTGCGCTTTTCCGTACCTTTACAGATAATGAAGGCATTATAAAAACAAATCATGCCGGAACTGTGGCGCTCGCAAATGCATCAATTGCAGCAGGCGTAAAAAGATTTATTTTTGTGAGCACAGGCAATGTATATGGATCAGGCTACCAGCATCCTGCGAAGGAAGATGATTCCGTTAACATTAATGACCCCAGAGCGTACTCATCCAGCAAAATTGCGGCGGAGCAAGAACTCATTTCGCTTCATAAAAACAAAGGTCTGGATGTACGGGTATTGCGTTTAGGTTTTGTGTATGGGGACAGAGATCCACATATAGAAGAGATACTACCGCTGCTGAAAAAAATGAAACGTCACTCCGGGTCGAGAATGCACATGGTCCACCACCTGGATGTTGCCCAGGCTTTAACTTTACTGCTTCATACCGATGGGCTAAATGGAGAGATATTCAATATTGCAGATGACGCGCCTATTACCTTGTATGAACTTGCTGATTCTTTTGGCCGCGTACCTGACGCTTTTGACCCGGCAGAAGGGCCACTAAACGATCCATTTGAAGGCATAATGGACATATCAAAACTCAGGAACAAGACCGGCTTCAGGCCACTTGTGCCAAGTTATTATGTAGCGCGTGATTTGGACATTCTTTAACTATTATTCTATTCTTTTATGGTAACCGGAATAAGTTATTGTCTAACCATTGAACGTATTTTATCATATTGCCCGCTTGCTGGTTAGCGGGGCAAGGAAGCTGAACGCATTTAACGAAAAGATATCAATTTATATTATCACTTTGTACAACAACATTTTGGTCCGAAAATTTGAGGACAGGAGGCCCAGGTATCAGAAAGAAGTGCAAACACTCAAAGATATCCAACTGATTTTCAACCATCTAACCTCTAACCTCTAATCACTAATGTCCACAATTAATATTTAATACAAAAGGTATTGATAAAAATATCTAAAAGCGTATTTTTGCAAACTTAATTTTACAATAGAAATGTCAAAAAACCAGGTGAATACTAAGGTACCAACAGAAAAGAATTTTGGACAGACGGGAAAGTTTGTGCGCGAGAACCAAAAGAGTTTATCATTTATTGGTGCTGCCATAGTTGCCATGATCCTTATTTATTTTGCTTATCAAAAATTTTATATAGGCCCCCGCGAAATTGTTGCATCAAATCAAATGCATGTTGCCCAGGATTTCTGGACTAAAAAAGATTGGGATAAAGCGATAAACGGAGATGCAGGTTATCCCGGTTTCGAAAAAATAATCAGCGAATACAGTAATACAAAAGCAGCGAACCTTGCTTATTTTTATCTTGGAACTGCTTATTTAAATAAAGGAGAATTCCGCAAAGCAATTGATAACCTAACTAACTACCGGGGCGATGACAGCATGATAGCTGCCGAAGCTTACGGAAATACTGCTGATGCATACGTTGAATTAAAGGACTACGACAAGGCCGAAACTTATTTCAAAAAGGCGGCTGATAAGGCAAAAAACAAGTTTCTTAGCCCTATGTATTTGAAAAAGCTGGGATTGGTTTACGAAGCACAAAATGACTACAAGTCGGCAAGCGAGGCTTATAAAAGAATCAAAAATGACTATCCTGACAGCCCACAGGCTCAGAGCATAGACGAATATATCGCGCGCGCGGAAGCCAAATTGTAATTTGATTTACGAGTTACGATTTCGGGTTTACGATTTGAGATTTGTCGTTTCGATTTAATGGCATAGATCACTACCTTTGCCAACATACAAAATCCGAAATCGTAAATCGTAATTCCGAAATCAATATGGCTACTCAATTAAAAAACTTATCTGATTTTTCTGATACTGAAGTGCCGTCAGCGGCACTTTATCATTTTGGGATAGTTGTTGCTGAATGGAATTCGGCGATCACCAACTCATTATACCAGGGCGCCTACGAAAGCCTGATTGAACATGGAGCGTTAGTAGACAATATTTATACTTATTCTGTTCCCGGAAGCTTCGAATTAACCTCGGGCGCCGATATCCTTTTAAAAAACAGCAAATTAAATGCTGTGATTTGTCTAGGGTGTGTAATCCAGGGAGAAACGCGTCATTTTGATTTTATTTGCAATGCCGTAGCTAATGGCATAACCAGTGTTGCAATAAAATACTCAAAACCCGTTATATTTGGTGTATTAACTACCGACAATCAGCAACAGGCTGTTGATCGTTCGGGCGGGAAGCATGGTAACAAAGGCGTTGAGGCTGCGGTTACCGCGATAAAAATGGCTTTTCTCGCCGAAACTTTAAATAGCTGATTATCGTAAAACAATCAACTTAAAAAACATGAAAAAATTAATTTACTTAGCTCTTATAGCTCTTGCATTAGGAAGTGTTGCTTCTTGCTCTAATAAATTATGTCCTGCCTACGGCTCTTCAGCCAAAAGCGGTCGTTAACAGTTTAAATGTCATTTTTTATCTTTTGGTTAGAACTCAGGCCGGTTTTGTCGACTTTTGCGTTTAAAAGTCGATTATCTTTTAAATTAATATATGAACTGGACGGCGCTGGAATCAGCAGATCAAATTAAGACAATTAAACAGGAACAGGGTTATAGTATGATTTTTAAACACAGTACCCGCTGTTCGATAAGTATGATGGTAAAAAAGCGCTTTGAGTTAGATTGGAGCCAATTGCCCGAAAATTTACCATTATATTTTTTAGATCTGATCAAATACCGCGACCTTTCAAACCAGGTAGCAAGCGATTTCCAGGTTTATCACGAATCTCCTCAACTGCTGTTAATAAAAGACGGCGAGTGTATTCTTGATCTTTCTCACGGCCATGTATCGGTGGAAGAGGCAATGTCGGTACTTGTTTAATTAAGTCCAGAGGTAAGAAATCAGAGGTCGGAAATCGGAGCTAACTTTTCTAAAATCCGACATCAGACCTCCGACTTCCTATATCAGACTTCCGCAACTTTCACCTCCCAACCAAAATCAACGGTCTTTTTCAAATCGTCGTGCAGGCTATAATATACCGGGCAGGTAAGTGCTGCGTTTTCTAAAAACTGCTGCTCTTTTTCGCTGTATTGTTTTGGAAATTTAAAACTGATTACAATTTCAGCTACTCGACGCGGATTGGCCGCCATAATTTTAGTGGTTGAACATTGGGTATTCTCAATATCAATATCGATGTTCGCTATCTTCGCTTTAATAGCCATGGTAGTTAGCATACAGCTTGTTAATGAAGCTGCTAAAAGATCAGTAGGCGAAAAAGCTTCGCCTTTTCCCTGGTTATCGGTAGGTGCGTCAGTAATAATTTTAGTACCCGATTGAAGGTGGGTTGCTTCGGTTCTTAGCTCGCCGAGGTATGTGGTTTCAATAGTTGCCATAAAAATCACTTAGATGTGTTAACTGCAAATTTAAAGCTAATTTTTAGTTTTTATTTTTTCTGAAGACTATTTTTTATTTCAGGCTTCGCGAGGCCAATTCACCCTATTATCAATTTACCAATAAAGTACTTATCTTAGTGTCGTGAAAAAAATTACCGCAATTCTTTTAACCACTGTTTATCTGCTCTCCGCTATCGGTGTATCGGCAACCAGTTTTTATTGCTGCGGTGTGTTGAGATCAACTTCACTTTCCATAGGCGATTTACAATCGAAGGATACTAAAGCAACAGCTAAAGCCAATAATTGCTGCAAAACCACCAAACAATCCTTTAAGGTAAAAGACAATCATTTTGGCTCGGGTTCCATTTCTCTTTTAACCAAAATATTTCCGGCACTGAATCAACCAGTCATTATTTTTAATCTAAATACAAAATCTTTTACATCGGCTCACGCCGCTTTCAATAGCCATGCACCTCCTTTCCGGCAGCATGAACCTATTTATGTTTTAAACTGCACCTACCGGATCTGACCAGACTCCTTGCCTGCGCCATTGCGCGGCTTTTCTTTAAAATCATCTTAATTTAAATAACCATCACGGGAATTTATTTCCTATGATATTCATTCAATTTCTTATTCAAAAACTATTCAAATGAAAAATCTAATTGCTATGGCGATGCTTTGCGCTGGCTTGTTATTTTCCATAAATGTTCAGGCACAAACCAAAATGAAAACCGATACCACAAAAAAGGCTAAATCGGCAACAGTTATTTATACATGTCCGATGCATCATGATGTGGTTGCCTATAAACCAGGTAAATGCCCTAAACCTAATTGCGGTATGACACTGGTGAAGAAATCAGACCTGGACAAGAAAGGTGCTGACAGCAAAATGAAAATGTAATTCATTTGAGCCCTGAAAAACAGTTCCGGGCTTAACAAACTTCATAAGATGATTAATCAACTTATTACCCTGTCGTTAAAAAACAGGTACATAGTTTTGCTGATTGCCATAGCGCTTTTTGTATGGGGAGCTTTTGCCGTCCGTGAAAACCCCATTGATGCCATACCAGATCTTTCGGACAACCAGGTTATTGTATTTACCGAATGGCAGGGCCGCAGTCCTCAAATCATGGAAGACCAGGTGACCTACCCGTTGGTAAGCAACCTGCAAGGTATCCCCAAAGTAAAATCCATCCGGGCTACTTCGATGTTTGGGATGAGCTTTGTTTATATCGTGTTTGACGATAAAGCTGATGCTTATTGGGCACGTAGCAGGGTACTGGAGCGACTGAATTATGCACAACGTTTATTGCCCGAAGGTATCACGCCTACACTCGGTCCCGATGGTACTGGTGTCGGCCATATTCTTTGGTACACGCTGGATGCAAAGGGCATTGATCTGGGAGAGCAGAGAGCCTTACAGGATTGGTATGTGAAACTGGGTCTGCAAACCGTACCCGGTGTAAGTGAAGTCGCTTCCTTCGGTGGTTTTGAAAAGCAATACCAGGTTACGATAGACCCACATAAACTCAACTATTATAATATTCCCTTATCGCAGGTTTTAAAAGCTGTAAAAAGCAACAATAATGACGTGGGTGGCCGCAAGTTTGAAATGAACGGAACGGGTTATATTGTACGCGGCCTGGGTTATATAAAAAGCTTAACTGATGTAGAAAATATTTCTGTTGGCGTGATCAATACCATTCCAGTCAGGATCAAAGACGTAGCTACAGTGCAAATGGGCGGCGACGAACGTTTGGGGATATTCGACGAAAATGGTGCGGGCGAAGCGGTAGGCGGTATCGTCGTGATGAGGTATGGAGAAAATGCTGACCGGGTTATTCATGCCATCAAGGATAAAATGGCTGACATCCAAAAAGGCCTGCCGCCCGGCGTAAAGTTTAAGATCGCTTATGACCGCAGTGAACTGATCGAGAACGCAGTAAATTCGGTCAGGCGCACACTCATTGAAGAAATAATCATGGTTTCCATTATTGTAATCCTTTTCCTGTTCAGTTGGCGAAGTGCGCTAAGCATCATTATACAAATACCCATTTCCATTGCAGCAAGCTTTATTTTGTTAAACGCCTTTGGCATCAGTTCCAATATCATGTCACTCACAGGTATTGCCTTAGCCATCGGGGTAATCGTCGATAATGGTATCATCATGGTAGAGAACTCGCACCGGAATTTATCCATTGCTCAACAAAAAGAAAAATCATGACCACAGCTGAAAGAATAAAGATCATCGAGGCATCCTGCAAGCAAGTGGGTCGTGGCGTTTTTTTTTCAACGCTTATCATTGTGGCTTCATTCCTTCCGGTATTTTTACTGGAAGGACAGGAAGGTAAACTGTTCGGCCCGCTGGCATGGACAAAAACGTTCATACTTGCTATTGATGCCATACTGGCGGTAACGCTTGCACCGGTTCTGATCTCCTTTTTCCTTAGAGGGAAGTTAGGGGCTGATGATCGGAATCCACTAACGAGAGGTTTGGAAAAGCTTTATCGTCCCATCTTAGATTGGTGCGTCACCTGGCGTAAAACGACAATAATTGTTAACATCGTTGCACTACTTGTCAGCATCCCATTGTTGCTAAGTTTGGGCAGCGAATTCATGCCCCCATTGGATGAAGGGACAATTCTTTTCATGCCAGTTACCCTACCGGACATTTCCAACACGGAGGCTAAACAGCTTTTACAAATACAGGACAGGATTATTAAAAGCGTACCGGAGGTTGCCAACGTTTTGGGAAAAGCCGGCAGAGCGAACACAGCCACGGACAATTCACCGATAAGTATGGTGGAGACCATCATACTGTTAAAACCTAAAGACGAATGGCGCAAGGGAATAAATAAAGAAGACATTGTCAACGAGCTGAATGCCAAACTACAGATACCCGGTGTGGTGAATGGCTGGACACAGCCGATCATCAACCGCATCAATATGCTTTCTACGGGTATCCGCACCGATGTGGGCCTGAAAGTTTATGGCCAAAACCTGGATACCATCTATGCTTTATCCAATAAAATGAAACAACAACTGCAAGGTATCAATGGCGTAAAGGACCTATATGTTGAGCCGATAACTGGCGGTAAGTATTTGGACATTCAGGTAAACAAGGATGCCATAGGAAGGTATGGCATGAGTGTGGACGATGTGAACCAAATTGTAGAAAGTGCATTAGGTGGCATGAATCTGACCACGACCATTGAAGGCAGGCAACGTTTCAGTGTAAACGTACGGCTGGCACAGGATTACAGAAGTAATCTGAACGAGATTAGACGCACCCTGGTTCAAACACCAAACGACGGCCCGGTTCCCTTATCAGCAGTTGCCGATATTAAAATTAATGACGGGCCTGCTATGATACAGTCAGAAAACGCCTTGCTGAGGGGAACAGTACTTTTCAATGTGCGTGACCGCGATTTAGGTAGCACGGTGCAGGAAGCACAGGATAAACTTAACAATATGGTCAAATCCCTGCCAAAGGGCTATTTTATTGAATGGAGCGGGCAATATGAAAACCTGATCCGGGCAGAACGCACCCTGAAACTAATCTTACCTATTGTGCTGATTATCATTTTTGGCTGCCTTTATTTTGCCTTTCACTCTGTCCGCGAAGCTTTTTTTAGTTTGATCAGCATTCCTTTTGCGCTTATAGGCGGAGCGTATATGGTCTACTTTTTTGGGGTGCATTTATCTGTCGCGGTGGCAGTAGGTTTTATAGCCCTCTTTGGCATTGCGGTAGAAACCGGCATCGTAATGGTCATCTACCTGAATGATGCAATGCAACAATTAGTCGCATTAAAAGGCAACTCAAAAGAAACCATTACTAAAGAAGATTTAAGAACCTATGTAATGAATGGAGCTGTTAAACGCCTGCGGCCAAAACTAATGACCGTTTGCGTCGCCCTATTCGGTTTAGTGCCGGTACTGTGGGCGACGGGAACGGGCAGTGACGTAATGCTACCCATAGTGTTGCCGATGATAGGCGGGGTTTTAACTTCCTCCACGCATATTTTACTGGTTACACCGCTAATCTTTTTGATGGTTAAAGAATATGAATTAAAGAAATATGGCAAACTGGAAGTATTGGAGGTAAAGGAATAATGAGAACGAAATTTATAACATTACTTGGTATCGGATTCTTGGCTTTTAACCCTGCAAAAGCTCAATCAGTTCGATTGTCGCTAGATAGCGTTCTGGCGAAGATCAATCGCCAAAACCCGGCGTTACTGGCCTATACCGCTAAGGCAAACGCACAAAATGAATATGCCAAAGGCGCACGAAATCTCGATGCGCCGCAAATCAGTGCCGGGCAATATCAAACACCTTATTCGCTTAATCCCAATACAGGCTCATTCATGATCCAGGCGCAGCAAATGTTTACCAACCCTGCAAAATTAAAGGCGAAAGAAAAATATTTGCAGGGCGTGTC
The DNA here is from genome assembly GCA_036495385.1 of Mucilaginibacter sp. Lineage (GTDB taxonomy): Bacteria > Bacteroidota > Bacteroidia > Sphingobacteriales > Sphingobacteriaceae > Mucilaginibacter. The sequence continues at coordinate 14,381 of DASXMZ010000101.1, forward strand.
TGCGGTAAGTGAACAGGAGCAGGCTTATCTAAAAAACCAGCTTTTGGCGCAAGCCAAGGGTTACTATTACGATCAGGTGGTTTTAGAACGAAAGCTGGCACTGCTTGAAAACAACAGGAAGCTGTTGGAGTACATGCTGAAAGATGCCGATATCAAACTCACCTACGGGAAAGAAAAATTACCTAATATTTATAGAGCAAAAGCGGAGTTATATGAACTTGATAATATAAAGGAACAGTTCGATAACCAGTTCCGTCAAAACAACATTATCCTGAA
>DASXMZ010000102.1:0-3304 GCA_036495385.1 Mucilaginibacter sp.
CCGTGGTAAAACCGCACTTTTCCCGGCTGCAAAAGTTCCTTTTAATACTTTTACCGGATTAAATGATGATAAGTAGAGGGCGGGATAACTACCAGCCACCGCACCGGTAAAAATGATGATGGATACTGCTCTTGTCCAAAATATCGGGTCGTCGAGATTTAGCACCAAACTCTTGTTTACCAGCAAATTAAATGCAGGTAATAGTAAATAAACAGCAATTACTGAAAACATAAATCCGGCTATAACCAGGATTATTGACTCGAAGAAAAATTGAACCACGAGCTGTTTTTTATCTGATCCTAGCGTTTTCCGGATGCCAACCTCCTTGGCCCTTTTTTCGGACCGGGCAGTTGAAAGATTCATAAAATTAATGCAGGCTATCAACAGGATTATAATGGCGATGATGGTGAACAGCCTTACATATTCAATCTGTCCACCTGTGTTTTTGCCGTCTTTGAACTCGCCGTAAAGGTGCCAGCGGTTCATCGGAAACAAAAAATAAGAACTAATTTTGTCCTGGTTGTGATCAAACATCACTTTATTGACATATTTTTCTATCTGCGACAGGTTAGGGCTCGAAGCCAATTGCAGGTACACCATGTATGATGAGTTGTGCCATTCCTTCATAGCATTGATTACTTGCGGATCGGAATTGCCGAATGATGTAAGGCAATCAAACTGCCGGGTAGAGTTATCGGGCATATCGGCAATAATAGCAGTAACCTTTAGCAATTGAGTATCCCGTTTTAGGGTTTTATTAATAGGATCGACATCGCCAAAAAAAGCTTTAGCGGTTGATTCGGTTAAGACAATGGAATTAGGTTCCTTAATGGCTGTTGCAGGGGTTCCCTTAATAAACTTGCAGGTAAACATATCAAAGTATCTTCCGCCCACGGTCACAAGCTGTTTTTTTATCTTTTTGTCTTTGAAAACAAATAACTGTGGCGAGGCATAGGTCGACATCACTGCATTTTTAATTTGCGGATAGCCGGTTTCCAACGATTTTGCCAATGGAAACACCATATTATTATCCGTGAAGATGTTGTTCTTAAAATCGCGGTTGGCAATTACCTGGTAAATAGATTTGTAATTGACATTGAACTTATCATAAGTCAGTTCATCATTCACCCATAAAAAAATAAAAATGGTACAGGTAATACCAATAGTTAACCCAAGCAGGTTAGTTATAGCAAAACCCTTATTCCTTGAAAGATTCCGCCAGGCTATTTTTATATAATTCTTTATCATATTATTTGGTTCATTAGTTCACTAGCTTATTAGTTCATTGGTCTTTTCGTATCAGCAAGTATCGATTTACATCTCAAAAGCTCCCCCTATAGGGGGTTGGGGGGCTCACTCACTCCTTAAACTATTTACCGGGTTAGCCAACGCTGCTTTGATTGAGTGAAAACTTATTGTTATTAATGCTATTAAAAGCACAGAGACCGACGCCAATAAAAAGATCCACGAGTTGATTGTTATACGGTATGGGTAATTCTCGAGCCATTTGTTCATCGCCCACCATGCAGCCGGGGAAGCTATAAACGCTGAAATTATAACGAGCTTCAAAAAGTCGGTCGAAAGTTTCTTAACTATACCTTCAACAGAAGCTCCTAACACTTTGCGGATGCCAATTTCCTTTTTGCGTTTTTCGGCAGATAGTGTTGTCAGGCCGAAAAGTCCGATACATGATATAAAAACTGTGAGAATGGCGCTAAACGTTACAATTTGTTTCCATTTGGATTCTTTTTCGTACTGGGCAGCGTTCTCCGCATCTTTAAAACTATACTCGTACGGTTTAAAGGGAAATATCTGCCTGAAAGTCTTTTCAATATAGTTCAGCGATTCCACTTTATTATTGCCGCTTAGTTTTACAAAAATGTTTCCGTAAGGATAAGAAGGCTTCATGGTGAAAAGTTCGGGTCCTACCTTTTGACTCAGGTCAAGAAAATGATAATCCTTTACAATACCAATCACTGTATATTTTTTATTATCATAAAAGAAATCAACCACCTCACCTATCGGATTTTTCCAGCCTGCATTTTTGGCAAATGTTTCATTTACCAAGACTGAATTGGCGCTGTCGCTGACCATATCCTTCGAAAAATTTCGCCCTTTGGCCATCGGTATTTCAAACAGAGAGAGGTAATCTTCATCGATGTGCTTTATGTCAAACTGTGTTTGCTGGCCATTATTAATATGGGCAATGGTTCCCCACCTTCCGCCCTGATCGGCCGAAACGAGTTTAATGGCTGGATTTTTTAACAATTCTGTTTTAAATAAAGGCAGTTTTTGTTTGTCAACGCCACCTGAATTTATCTTTAGCACATTTTTATCATTATAACCTAAATTAAAATGCATCAGGTAATCGAACTGGGAATAAATGGTTATGGTAGAAATGATAAAAAATGTGGCAAGCGTAAACTGTAAAACCACCAGACCTTTGGACAAATAGTTTTTACCCACATATTGTTGACGATTGTAAAGTGACTGTACGGGGTTGAAACCCGAAAGCACCAATGCCGGATAAAAGCCGGCAAGCAACCCGGTGAACAGAAAAATAGCGACGTACGCTGTAACCAGTTTAAAACTTAATAAATACGAAAATGAAAGTGCTTTATTGGCAAGATCATTAAAAACCGGAAGCGCGAACTGTACAAGGATTATGGCGAAAACAAATGCTATAAAGCTCAAAATATATGATTCCCCCAAAAACTGAATAATAAGTTGTTTACGCTGGCCGCCAACAACCTTGCGGATGCCGATCTCTTTTGCCCTTTTAAGCGAGCGGGCAACAGTTAGGTTTACAAAATTGATACACGCAATTAGTAATATGAACAAGGCTATTCCGGTTAAAATATAGGAGTAGATGGGGCTGCTTGCATCGCTTAGACCATTATCTGCAGGATAATCAGTACTTGTGTGCATTTGCATTAATGGTTGCAGTTTATATTCTACCCTATCTTTGAAACCATATTTCTCGCCTATGTCTTTTGTTTGCTGAGCCGCATCCTGGCTATAAACTTTCTGAATTTTGTCCTCGACAGTTTTAATGTTAGCACCGGGCTTTATCGTGAAAAAAGTATTGAGAAACGAGTTAAACCAATGGTCATCTTTATACATATCAGATGTTTGCATCGACAGCAGCATTGTTATTTTCAGAGACGAGTTTTGCGGGGATTTCTTTGTTACCCCTGTTACCTGGAATGGCTGAAAAACGTCATTCACCTTTAACTGAAGCACTTTACCTACCGCGTTATTATTGCCGAAATATTTTTTTGCAAGGTCTTCCGACAATACAATT
>DASXMZ010000103.1:0-4107 GCA_036495385.1 Mucilaginibacter sp.
CTCGTCTTCAAAACTTTCGGTAAAGTTTAAACTTACCGGCATTTTAATTTTTGAAAGAATAAATTGTAAAAGTTGTTCGTTATAGTCAAACAAGAACGGGAATTCCTTCTCATAAAATATAACAAGTTCATCTTCATAATATTCAAAATAGGCCGAGCGACGATCACAGGCCTGCAGACTTAACCAATGTAAACGCTGCCATTCAAAATCATAGCTTATCTTTACATCCTTTATCTTAGTATGCGTTTTTGAACCCTTAACAACCGGTACAGTTAATGCAAGTATGCCATCCGGTGAATATATATTTGCCCGGTTTCGATAGGTTTGTTTGGGGAAATGTTCTTCTCTTTCTATCAGGATATCAGGCTTATACGCCTTTAATTGTACAAGGTATTCAACAGGCGGTAGATAAAACATAGGGAAAACAGCGCCTTTTTCAATCATATATTTTATGTTTGTAGCTAAAATCCGGCTAAAATAATGATAAAAAAAGGGCTTTCAAGATTGGGTACCTACTTTTTGTACCTCGTATCGTTATTGCCTTTCTGGTTTCTATACCTTATATCAGACGTTTTATTCGTCATCCTTTATTATATAGTACGTTATCGCCGCGATGTAACTCGGGAAAATCTCAAAAACTCCTTTCCGGAGAAATCCGACGCAGAACGCAAATTAATAGAACGGAAATACTATAAATACATGGCCGACTTGATGGTGGAAACCATTAAGTCAGTTAGTATGTCGGCAAAATCCGTTCATCGTCGTATGGTATGTACCAATCCGGAGTTAATGGAACACTATTTTAGCCAGGGAAAAAGCATTTTAGCGGCAGCGGGTCACTACTGTAACTGGGAAATGGCTACATTAAGCTTTGGTTTTTTAACCGACAAAAGACGAATTGTAGTTTACAAGCCGCAATCGAACGAAGTTTTTACCGATTTTTTTAACAGGACCCGCTCCCGGTTTGGCGCCACTATGGTGAGCATGCGGCAAACGCTTCGTAAATTAATAGAATACAAAAATGAGCTAAGTTTCAGCGTATTGGTTTCTGATCAAACACCTACACCCGAAGACGCCAAATATTTCACTACTTTTCTCAATCAGCCAACAGCTGTTTTTTTGGGAATTGAGAAATTAACCAAAATAACAGATTGTGTGGTTATATTTTATAGAATCGATTTAGTGAAAAGAGGTTATTATACTTATACCTTTGTTCCCTTAGTTGAAGAACCTAAATTAACTAAACCCCACGAGATTACCGAAGCACATGTGAGATACCTGGAGAAATTAATAGTTGAAAAGCCCGAGTACTGGCTGTGGTCGCACCGGAGATGGAAAATTAAGCCAAAAGATGTTCATTAGTTTAATGGTTCATTAGTTCATTAGTGTGGGCCTTTAATAGCTTACAGAATGAAGATTTGTAAATTAGAATATTAAAATTGTAGATTATATTACTTTAGGGATTTTTACCAATTATGATTTTTTTAGATAAAGCAGCTTTGACAGTTCATGTGATTCGCAACCCGATACTAATGAACTAATGAACCACTGAACCAATGAACAAAACCCCCAAAGTTGCTATAGTAATTTTAAATTGGAATGGTGTAAAACATCTGCGCCAATTTCTTCCGTCAGTATTGTCGTCCGTTTGGCCGAACTTTGAAATTATAATTGGAGATAATGCATCCACCGATGGATCGCTGGAATTTATCGAACGAGAATACCCTTCGATCAAGATAATAAAAAACGATCAAAATTACGGCTTTACCGGTGGTTATAACCGGGTATTAAACCAGGTTGACGCTGATTATTTTATCCTGCTTAACTCTGATGTTGAGGTTTTTCCGGGCTGGATTGCGCCGGTAATCAGTTTGATGGAAAGCGATCCATTGATAGCGGCGGCGGCGCCTAAGATAAAAGCGTATTTGCAAAAAGACTATTTTGAACATGCAGGCGCGGCAGGCGGCTTTATTGACAAATTTGGATATATGTTTTGCCGTGGCCGCATGTTTTATGAAATAGAGCAGGACAGGGGACAGTATCAGCAATCAGGCGAAGTATTTTGGGCTTCGGGAGCAGCGATGTTTATTAAAAAGCACTGCTGGGATGAGGCAGGTGGTTTTGACGAAAGCTTTTTTGCCCACATGGAGGAAATCGATCTGTGCTGGCGACTAAAAAACATGGGATATAAAGTAATGTATTGCGCCGAATCGGAAGTATTTCATTTAGGCGGCGGTACATTGAACGTCGAAAATCCATTCAAAACCTATCTCAACTTCAGGAACAACCTTACATTGCTCAAAAAAAACCTTTCGTTCTGGCGGGCATTGGTCGTTATACCGATCCGTTTCTGCATGGACTTGCTGGCCATATTCCGGTTTTTAAATGAAGGCAAACGTCGTGACGCCTGGGCAGTGAGCCGGGCGCACCAATATTTTGTAGTTCATCTTTTTAAAGTCCGAAAGACCGGAAGTCCGGAAGTCCGAAAGCCGAAAGGAGTTGGAAGTCAGACGTCGGAAGTCGGAAGGCGGAAGCCAGCAAATACTGCCAACCGTCAACTGCTCCCGATAACTATCGGGACCAACTCCTCCCTAAAAGGCATGTACAAGGGTAGCCTCGTATGGGATTTCTTCGTAAAAAAGAAAAGACACTTTACTGATCTTGATCAGGCTGATTTTCTTTAGTATCTTTATTTGCTTTTCCTTTTTCAATGGTTTTTGTTTTAGCATCTGCGCTTAAAACCGGGCCACCATCGGGGAAATGCAGGTAATAGTCTTTTTGCCCGGATGGCATTGCAATTTCTTGATTTTTAAGTTCTTTGTAAATATCGGCTAAAACGCTGCTTTTTATCGTGGAAACGTTACTTATATCCGCTGCCCAGAAAAAAATCTTATACTCAACCGAACTGGCACTAACGTTATTTATAAAAACAGAAGGGCTGGGCGAAGTCATGATATCTTTGTGACTGGCTAATATATTTTTCAGCAGATCCTTAACACCATCAATATCAACACCATAGGCAGTATTGATAATTAAAGAAATTTGCCGGTTAGTATTGCTTAGTGTCCAGTTGGTAACGTGGTGCGATATCAGGTCGCCGTTAGGGATGATTACTTCAGACCCATCGCCGGTCGCTATTTTACTCGACCGTATACCTATCTCTTTCATAGTTCCAGAAACACCGTCCACATCAATGACGTCGCCAATATTTATCGGCTTTTCAAATGCGAGTATCAGGCCTGATACGAGGTTATTCACAATATTTTGCAAACCAAAACCAATACCTACACCAAAGGCACTTATTATAATAGTCAATTTTTCCAAAGGAAAGCCCGACGCGGCAACGGCCAAAAGAAAACCTATTGAAAAAACGCCCATCCTGATTAAAAGGGTGGAAGTCCGGTTTTTCTTTTTCATTACCGATAGATCCGAAACGCGCTTTGCCGAAATCTCATAAAAGTAACTGATGATTTTTGATATGACTGAAGATAACCATATCACAAAAATGAAAATGACAAATCCGCCGAAAGTGAATGATGCACCAGCAATTGATTGCGATTGATTTAACATATCGCCAACCGTATCAACCGCCCAATCATCGATGCTCAGGTTTTGCAAAAGAAAAAATAGCCACAGCAATGAAGCCATCACTGTAAGGGCACTTCTAAATTTCTTTTGAGCAACGTCATAGTCAATCCAGTTTATAAAGCTGTTCCCACCTTTTTTGATTTCAAAATGTAAATACAACCCTTCAATTATTATTTCAACTACCAGGTATAGAATTATCAAAAACCATAAATTAAAAACAGCAGTTATCCCTATGATTTTTGCCAGGCTGAACCTGCCAGTTATATTGAGCAACATAGATAAAACCTGCAACACAACAAAAACTTTTAATGCAAGGGCAGTATATGGCAGATGACTATCGGGAGACTTTTTTACCTTTTTATAAAAAGCAATGCCGGCAATTGTTGATATAACGCTTAGCAGGAAAGTAACATACCTGTCAACATCCGAAAGTTGTATAAACAGGTTACTTATGCTGTAAACTATGGTAAGGGCAAAAAGCAGGATTAGGAAATTAAATGTGACACCCGGGAAATCGCG
>DASXMZ010000104.1:0-22711 GCA_036495385.1 Mucilaginibacter sp.
GAGCGATTACTTAAAATATTGCCGGGTAATCAACAAAAAGCATTTTATTCTGATAATGGTTCGACTGCTGTCGAGGTGGCATTGAAAATGTGCCTGCAATACTGGCATAATAAAGGCGAAAGTCGTACCAAAATACTGGCATTCAAAAATGCCTATCATGGCGACACATTCGGCGCTATGGCTGTAAGCGGTCGCAGTGCCTTTACCGCACCATTCGATTCCATGTTGTTTGATGTGGAGTTTATTGATTTACCAAACGAATTAAACATACAGCAACTCAAATTTCAAATCTCATCCGCCAGCCGGCGGATCAAATCCAATCTTGCCTGTTTTATATTTGAACCATTGGTACAAGGAGCGGGAGGGATGCAGATGTACGAAGCCCGGTATCTTAACGAATTAATGGCGCATTGCCGCAATGAAGGGGTTTTGTTGATAGCAGATGAAGTATTTACAGGTTTTGGTCGTACAGGCAAACGCTTTGCCTGCAACCATCTAAGTGAAGTACCGGATATTATGTGTTTTTCGAAGGGTTTGACAGGGGGTACTATGGCTTTGGGCTTAACAACCTGTACACAGCAGATTTATGATGCCTTTTTATCCGACGATCGTTTAAAAACACTTTTTCACGGACATTCATTTACAGCCAACCCGGTTGCCTGCGCTGCAGCCCTGGCAAGTATGGACATTTTTTTGGAGGATGCGACCGCAAAAAACATTAAACGAATAGAAACATTACACAGCGAGTTCGCTTCAAAAATCAAGGATCATCCTAAGGTTAAAAACATCCGGCAGACAGGCACAATTTTAGCAATGGAATGGCAAACCGGGAATGATACCTCTTACTTCAATTCGCTGCGCGATACGTTGTATTACTATTTTTTGGAAGCAGGTATCATCTTGAGGCCGCTTGGAAATATTATCTATATTTTACCGCCATATTGCATTACAACAGCAGAGCTGACTTACATTTACAGCAAAATTGAGCAAGCGCTGGAGGGAATTTGATTACACTAATTTTAGAATGATTGCACCGATTTTGAAGAGTGTTGCATAGGATAAAATTAACCGACTCAAAAAATAATCGGTACCGGCCTGAGTAATCATTCTAATCTGTAACAATCGGTGAAATCGCATAATAATCAGTGAAATCATTTTAAAATCGGTGAAATCATAATAAATACTATGGAACTAACTACTTTATTGCCACAAATTATAGCCGATGATAAATTGCATGCACGCTGGCTAAATACACTGTCGCTGATGGAAAATACGGGTGCACGTAAGATCTCGGCGAGCGAAGATCCCCTTACCGTTACTTATATCATATTAAAACACGCAGCCGAAGAACATCGTCATGCTTTTTATCTTAAAAAGCAGATTGAGAAAGCAGGTAAAAATTTATGTCCGACTTATGCCGCGGAATATTTGATAGCACCAGCCTATAGCCGCTATTATTTAAACCAACTGGATATTGATGTATGCCGGTATTTAAAAAATGAGCTTAAGCTTAGTGGTAAAGATTTGAGATTTGCCGCTTATTTGCTGGTTACCTATGCAATAGAAGTTCGCGCCGATGAATTATACCCTGTTTACCAGGAAGCGCTTGAAAACGCAGGGAATAAAGTCAATGTAAAATCGATAATTTTAGAAGAAGAAGGGCATTTGGAAGAGATGTTGAACCAGCTTAAAAACTTTTCACCAGATTGGGAATTACATGCAAATAAAGCAGTGGAATTTGAAAGCCGTTTGTTTTCAGAATGGGTAAAGGCAATTGGCAAGGAAACTAAAACTTACGAGGTTTTTAGAACTTCGTAAGTTTTAGTTAAAGTAGATTTAAATATTAATTGTTTCCTCCGCTCATTGCCTTTAGGTCGTCAGCAGTTATTTTGTCAAAATCAGATGAAATAGTGAAAGTACCTGCCGGTGCTTTAGCATCAGTTATACCTGTTACTGTAACACTGGCTTCCTGTCCCTGGCTAAAAGAAGTGTATTGAATCGGTACACCGCCAATTGAAGCATAATATTTCGGGATAGCACTTTGAGGAAGTGTTACATCGTTGGTTATCCAAATGTCATATGTTTTGCTCGTTTTTGGATCTGTAGCAACTACTTTTTTGCAATTAAAGCCGGAAATTGATTTGGTGTCGGCGGCCGGCGCAAATGTAAGTTTTGGCATTGCATCCATAGCCGCTTCAATTTCGGCAGGTGTGTAAATGGCTGCTTTTTTAATTGATGCCACGGGTACATCAACTAAAACGGCAAAGAAAGTACTTTTAGCGTCGGTCAATAATTTAATGGAGGCGGGTCCGGCTGTAAACGCCATAGCGGAAGAATCAGGTGTAAAATAATCCTTAATTTCAACTGGCTGGCCGCGCATGTCGGTACTCATCATAACCACACCCTGTGTGTAGGTTTTTTGTGCATTTGCACCAATGGTAGTTGCAGTAAGCGCTATGCCCAGGGCAACGTTAAAAAATTTGATATTCATAAATTCGGATTTATTTTGTACAATTTAAGGTTTTTATTAATTCAGATAAAAATTTTATTAATTTTTTAGTTAGATATTGAAATGAATGATTTGTTACGTTTCAAAGTGATGTATCCCGCTGGTTTATTTTTTTTTAATTGACCCATACGATGTATTAAATCATCGGAGTTATCGCCACTTAAAATAAGCGTATGATAATCAAAATTATCGTTTATTGCGGTCAGTCCTGATTCCTTGTTTCCAGTTACGTAAATATAGTCTGTTTTTAATTTCTGGGAAAATAAATTATTTTTAAGTTGACCATTATAAATAAAGATCCTTTTATCAAAAAACTGGATAAGATCGTTTTTCTTTATTAGCCAACTCGTTTTGATATCCTTATCTAAATTAAGCAGTTTTATATTGGTCATCTGGCAGCTGTCAAGATATGGTTGTACAGAATATTGGTAAATTTTATCGGTAGACTTCAAATCGGTGAATACGATTGCATTATTACCGTTTTTTAAAATTATCCCAGTATGCTTTTTCAGGCTTAACCAGGCGATACTATTTGTCCGCGATAAGCGGATTCGTTTTATAGACACGCTCAGACTCAGCAGCAAAACACAAACCGTACACGCTACAAGCAGCCAGGATTTTTTGTTATAAAGAAAATAGAATAGACCAACTATAATTGCGAACAACAACAGGTATTCGGATGTGGTAAGCCATATTTTATTTATACTGGCATACGGCGCATGCTCAATAACAGCTAAGGTTTTGTTCATCAATACAATAGATTTTTCGAGAATATAAGCTATTGATCCCGACACGACAGGTATTTGCGGCAACAGCAGAAAAAGAATACCAGAGTACATTATAACCGTTGTAGGAATGATGATGAACAGGTTGCTTATTAAAAAATAAACCGGGAACTGGTGAAAGTAATACGCACTTAGGGGGAAAGTGATTACCTGGGCAGCCAAGGAAACAGAACACAGTGCCCATAATTTGTCGGCCCATTTGTTTTTAAATTTAAACAAGTTGTATACCACAGGTTGGAATACGATCAACCCAAAAACCGCAAGGTAGGATAGTTGAAAGCCCACGTCGGTTATAAAAAAGGGATCGTACAATAAAAGAATAAACGCAGATATCGCCAGTACGTTCAATGTATTGATATAGCGGCTAAAGGTTTTACCGATAATAACCATACTAATCATGACAGCGGCACGGCAAACGGCAGGTGAAAACCCAGAAAGAAGCGAGTAATACCAGATGACCGCAATAATAATGGTTGTCTTTATCAGTTTGCCATGTCTATAGCGGTCTAAGAATCTCAAAATGAAAGCGAGCAAAAGATAAAGTATAGCCACATGTGCTCCGGAAACAGAAAGTACGTGGATTGTTCCCGTTTTTGAGTATGCTTGCAACACATCATTACTCAAATCCGCTTTGTAACCTAATATCAATGTAGAAGCAACGGCTATAGCATCGGTATCGCGCATATTGCGTTTGAGCTTTTGAACAAGTTGTTGTCTCAGTCTTAATGAATAGGCAATAATAGGGTTCCCGGTGTTCTTACTTATCAACACATATTGTTTAGGCAGCAGAAAAGACAGGTAAAAAATATTTTGATTGGCGAGATATTGCTTGTAATTAAAAGCTGCGGGGACGAAAGGAGGGTCGACCGGGTTGTATTTTGCGGGGATAAGCAATTCGTCGCCATAATAAAGGTTTTTAGCGCTGCTATCCTTTATAGTTATAAGGAGCGAGCCACTGCTGAGGGATTTTCTGCCATTATTGATATTTTCTTGCACATCAGCGGTAAACCTGGACAAACCGTTTTTTACATTAGGCTCATTATTGATTTTTACGACAAGGTATTGACCAGAAACTTTTGAGAAGTGGTTATTGTTATTGGGCTCACAGTAGCGGGTAACGCTCAACCACCCCAACAGAAAAATGATTATCGCAATCAGTGAGCCGCCAAGCCACCTGTGTTTATAAAGTTTAAACCTGTTATAATTGAAATTTAATGCAATGAAAGCAGCTGAAACAAAAATAAACACGGCGGATAACCATGTTATATTTGTGTTGGATAAAAAATTAAGCCCACGCCAAATGCCCATCAAAAATGGCAACAACAACAATACAGCAGGTATCTCGCCTTTGTGATTTGCGATCATAGTTGAATCAAATCGTCATTGCGATGAGGAACGAAGAAGCAATCACGAACTTTACAGGACAGCCATGCATGGTTCGCGATTAATTCGTTCCTCTCTTTGACAAGTTTTTTAAGATAGGCTTGGAATGGCCACCTACAACTGGTCGCGTACTTCGATCAAAAACTTCTTAAGATTTTCGAGCGAAGTGATGACGCGTTGATTGTCTTTAGTGCCCGCCATATTACTTTTCAGATATTCTTTCGCTCCGTTTAAGGTATACCCCTTGTCCTTTATAAGGCTGAAAATAATTTTGAGGTTGTCTATATCTTCAGCAGTAAAGTAACGATTGCCTTTTTTATTTTTTTTTGGCTGGAGTATATCAAACTCTTTTTCGTAAAACCTAATCAGCGATTGGTTTACATCAAAAAGGGCTGCTACCTCACCCATGGTGTAATACATCTTATTGATCTCGCGTTCTTTATAAGGCATATGCAAAGATAAACTTTAAATGGAAAAGATCTTAGGTTTTAAATTTAAACAATCAGCGAAATAGAATAATCAGTTTAATCAGGGGTTCAGATATACTATCCTAAAGGCAGCACCGTTTTGCCGTAAACTTCATTTAATACATTAGCCATTCCAGCATAAATTGCTGACGCCCCGCATATTATGCCTTCGTATCCGGCAAATCTACCTATATCTTCACTTCCGGTTGCATGTTCTGCAGCCAACAGAAAGAATAATATTACCAACGTGCCGAAAACTATTTGCAATGCACGGTTTAATTTTAAGGTGCCAAAAAACAAGAATAAAGTAAATATGCCCCATATGCTGAGGTAGGCGCACATTGCAGGATGTGAAGCTGGTGCCACCCATCCCAATTTAGGCATAACTATTAGACCAACAAGAGACAGCCAGAAAAAGCCATAAGAAGTAAAAGCTGTTAAACCGAAAGTGTTATTCTTCTTAGCTTCTATTATACCGGCAATAACCTGGGCGAGGCCGCCATAGAATATACCCATTGCCAGTATCATGGAGTTAAGTTCAAAAAAGCCTGCGTTGTGAAGGTTTAACAAAACGGTGGTCATGCCGAAGGCACACAGACCAAGTGGGGCAGGGTTGGCGATGCCATCCTTTGCCGGAACTGGAGTTGTAGGGATCATTGTTTTAAGGGTTTAAAATTGGTTTTCCTTGCAATTTAATTTTTATAAACCTATTAAACAATTTTTTTTAAAATTCATCGGTATCTTTAGCAAGGGCTGTTTAAATTAAATATGCAAAAACTTGTATTACTGCGACACGGTGAAAGTACCTGGAATAAAGAAAATCGATTTACCGGCTGGACCGATGTTGACCTTTCAGAAGAAGGTGTAAACCAGGCTAAAAGTGCCGGTATTTTATTAAAAAAGGCAGGTTATAGTTTTGATATCGGATTTACCTCGTACTTAAAACGCGCCATTAAAACTTTGGATTTTGTACTTGAAGAGCTGGATCATTTATGGATACCTGTGCAAAAATCCTGGCGTTTGAATGAACGCTTCTATGGGGCATTACAGGGACTGAATAAAACAGAGACAGCCATAAAATATGGTGAGCAACTGGTGCAAAAGTGGCGCAGAGACCCGCACGAACATCCGCCGGCTCTTACAAAAGACGACGAACGCTACCCGGGAAAAGATATCAGGTATAAAAATTTAACTGAAAGGGAACTGCCACTCACCGAAAACTTATCTGAAACGATGGACAGGGTTCTGCCTTATTGGAGGGACTGTATAGTAAGTGAATTGCGCAAAGATCAAAAGGTAATTGTATCGGCGCATGGAAACAGCTTACGTGCGCTAGTGCAATATATTGACCATCTGTCTGACGACGAAGTAACCAAACTTGATATTCCTACAGGCATTCCGCTAGTTTATGAACTGGATGAAGAATTGAGAGGATTAAGGCATTATTATTTGGAGTAAATGGACCCATGCCCAGAAACCCAGATTTAAGTTCCTTTCATTGCTTTTTAATTTAAAAAACACATATAACAAATAATTATAATGATTCATAAACTATTATATAACAACTATATATAGGATTTACATCAAGTATGACATTATATTTACTTCATCGCACTATTCAAAGCTATTATAGCCCGGTCAAAATCTTCAGGGGCTATCGAAAACTGAATATTTACTTTCCTCAACGCGAACCCGGCGCTTTTTATATTAACCCCACTGTCTGCGAGGGCTGCGGCAGCCCTCGCCAATAAACCCGGCTGGTCCATATTAGTACCTAATAAACACACCATAGCTATTTTTTCTACTGTTACTTTTTCATAATCGTCCTGTAATTCGTGGATCAGCTTTTTATTAAAATCCTTTTCCCAAATTACTATAGATATACTATTGGCACTGGTCGCTTTAAAAGTATAGCTTATGTTGTATTTATGAAACAGCTGCATAATGTTCAGGTCGCTTCCTACCTGTCCCACCATTGACGGATCATAGATATCAATCATCAGCATCTTATCGGTCCCGGTAATCACCTCAACCCTCTTGTGCTCACAGATATATTCCTGGGTAATCAATGTACCCTCGTGTTCGGGATCAAAGGTGTTTTTAATACGAAGATTAATATTGCTAATTTCCAAAGGCTTTGATGCTTTTGGGTGGATAGCTTCCATCCCCACATCAGCAAGCTGATCTGCGACATCATAGTTGGTATTACCGACAGGGGAGCAATTATCAATACCGACTAATTGCGGATCAGCCGTGCACAAATGATATTCTTTGTGAATAATTGCTTCATGTGGCTTCACTAAAACCGCTATCTTACTGAAAGTTACCTCAGAATACCCACGATCAAACTCACGCATAATACCTTCGGTTCCTTTTGCATATCCCGTTGCAATGCAAATGGTTTTTTCAAAATCAATATGTTGAAGATCTTTCTTTATCCGCTGATCTATGGTATACAAACGATGATCGTCAAAGCCGCTCAAATCAATAAGCGTAGCGGTGATGCCCATATTTTGTAAAATGTTGGTGAAGTTAAATGCCGAATGACTTTCGCCTATCGAGGCCAATATTTCGCGTGCAGCTTGTAATATCCCCTCCTTGCTCACATAACCGGACGCGAGAATATTAGCAAGGTTTTCAAGATATCCCTGTGCATCCTTTATCCGTTTTTCAATAAACGCATCTGCCTCAGCGATATTTAAACCCAACCCTGCATAGTTTTTATTTAACTGTTTTAATTTAACGATAAGGTTGTTTAAAGGTTTATGAAAATCTTTGTAATTCGCAAGCTGATGGTAAACACCAGGCGCACCGGTTTTTTTATCCTCAAGCAGCAGGTTGGTAACACCTGAGAATGCCGATACTACAAAGATGCGATTATACAATTCGTTTCCGCTGCGCTTAAAAAGAATAATGTTTTTTATAACATCACCCAACGCGGTCATAGAAGTACCGCCAATTTTTTCAACTGTTAACATTTATTATTTAGCTATTAGCTATTGGCTTTTAGCCGTTAGCTTTTCGAAAACCTTTCAGCTTTCGCATTTATTCTTTTTACCCTTTTTCAAAAACCTTTCACCTTTCGCCTTTTACCTTTCACCTCTCTTATTCCTCTTTCTTATACAAATCTCCTGCTTTTTCGGCTGATAGTTTAATGCCTTTTATCATGGCCGAACTAAAGCCGTTGTGCTCCATTTCATTTAAACCTGCTATGGTACAACCACTGGGAGAGGTCACTTTATCAATTTCCTGTTCGGGGTGAGACGAAAGTTGTAATAAAAGGTCAGCGGCCCCTTTAGCGGTTTGGGCGGCCATTTTTAACGCGTCGTGCGCATGGAAGCCGATTTCAGTTCCACCCTGTGATGCCGCACGTATGGATCGTAAAAAGAATGCGATACCGCAGGCACAAAGTGCCGTAGCCGAAGTCATCAGCTCCTCGTTTATTTGTATGGTAACACCAACCGTATCAAACAGCGACCGTACAAAATTGATGTTTTTGGCAGTGCTGTTATCTGTCGCTATACAAGTCATAGATTGACCTATAGCTATAGCCGTATTTGGCATTGAGCGGATGATTTGTACATTTAAGTCGAGTTGCCTCCTGATATCGCCGCAGCTTACACCCGAAATTACTGATATCAGCAATTGTTTCTCCGGTTTAATAGCGGGGCGTATCTCATCCAGCAATTTGTTAAGCTGTTGGGGTAATACAGCCAGTACAATAAAATCGGCTTTCCTCACCGCTTTTAAATTGTTGTCTGTTGTATGGTAACCCTCATCGGCAAAAGCAGATAGCGCGGCTACGTTTCTTCGGGTAAGTGAAATTTGCTGTGGTTTGCATATTCCGGCCTTTACGAGTCCCTTAGCGAGCGAAAGGCCAATATTACCGCTTCCTAATATGGCAATATGCTGTTGTGAATTCATAAGTTTTCGGTTAAACGTGTTCCAAATGGTTTATTGTGTTTTAAATTTCCAAGGTCGTCAGAATGGCCGATTATCACGGCTTTTACGCCGCACGAAATAGCCGTAAATGCGTTGTCCATTTTTGGCAGCATGCCGCTGTGTATAATCTGCTTTGTTTTTAATTCTTCATATCGTTTCGGATCAATTTCCCTGATTAATGATTCCTCGTCATTTATGTCATTTAACACACCCTTTTTTTCGAAACAATAAATAAGGGTGGTTTCAAACGATTTCGACAATGCCACAGCTAATGCAGATGCAATAGTATCGGCATTGGTATTTAAAAGTTGGCCTTCGCCATCATGCGTCAAAGCACAAAAAACGGGCGTAAAACCTGCATCCAAAAGTTTGATGATATTTTGAGGGTTTATTGAATTCTCGTCAATATCGCCCACAAAACCATAGTCTATAGTTTTTACAGGTCTTTTTTTGGTGCGGATTAAATCACCATCGGCACCTGTGAGCCCGATAGCATTATTGCCAAACCGCTGTAATTGCGCAACAATATTTTTATTGATCAGCCCACCATAAACCATGGTTACCACGCGGAGTGTCTCTATGTCCGTTATCCTTCTGCCGTCAACTAATTTGGTTTCTATATTTAACGACTCTGAAATCTGCGTTGCAACTTTGCCACCGCCGTGAACCAAAATCTTATATCCGGGCAAGGAATTGAAATCCTTCAAAAAATGATATAGGTTTTCGGAATTATCAATGACATTTCCACCTATTTTTATGATAAACAAACTTTTATCGGCAATAATACTTCCAACTTTGGTTGAAATGGTATCAGATTTATTCATTTTAATCCTCGTAATGTTTAATTGATGTTAAAAAAACGTCAATTATTTATCATTTTGGGCTAAAAATAGGAAAAAACACGCTCATTTTTATAGTTTTTATGAAATAAGCACTACATACGAATATTTATTGCAGATAATTGATCAAAGGTTTTGTAGTGTTATTGATGTGTCAATTGGCAGCTGTAACGGGGCACTGCACAAACTTTACTATATAATTATGAAAGATTGTGTATAATTGAAAATTACAATTTTATATGTTTACAGTCTCATCTACTGAACAGGATAACGGTTCAAAACCACGAATAGTAATAATAGGAGGAGGGTTTGCCGGGTTATCCGTAGCTAAAAAACTAAAAAATGCCCCTGTTGACATATTGATGCTCGACAGGCATAACTACCACACTTTTCAGCCATTACTATACCAGGTTGCGGTAGGCGCCATTGAGGCGGATTCGATAGGGTTTCCAATCCGCAGGATTTTTACCAAACATAAGAATTTCAGCTTCAATATGGCCGATGTGCAAAAGATCAATCCCGAAACTAATTGCATTACTACCAGCATCGGCACTATACATTATGACTATCTTGTGATAGCGACCGGTTCAAACACAAATTTTTTTGGCAATGAGCAGATAGCACATTTTGCCATGCCTATGAAAAATATCCCGGAGGCGTTAAATATCAGGAGTTATATTATTCAAAATCTGGAAAAGGCACTAGTTACAGTCGACATGAGGGAGAAGTTCGCACTGATGACCTTTGTGGTGGTAGGCGGCGGACCGACGGGAGTTGAGCTTGCAGGTGCCCTTGCAGAAATGCGTCATCTGATATTAGGCAAAGATTATCATGGCCTGAGTAAGTACGATATGCGGGTTTACCTGGTTGAAGGTAAATCCATTCTGCTGGCCGCAATGTCACCGCAAGCTTCAGAAGCGGCTAAAAAATTTCTGACTGATTCGGAAGTGACTATTTACAACGGTGCACATGTTGAAAGCTATGACGGATTTTATTTGAAAATAGATAACGGCAAAACCCTGAAAACACGTAATGTTCTGTGGGCGGCCGGAGTAAAAGGTGAGTTGCCCGAAGGCTTCTCTGCCGAAGCAGTAACAAAGGGAAATCGCCTGCAAACTGACGAGATCAACAGGGTGAAAGGGTATTCAAATATTTTTGCGATAGGAGATGTTTCAACAGTAGTTACAGACCAAAATCCAAACGGATACCCAGGAGTAGCGCCCGTTGCAATTCAACAGGGAGAAAACCTGGCAAAAAACCTGGTGCACTTAATAAAGGGTGAACGGACGGAGCCTTTTAAATACCATGATAAGGGGACATTAGCAACCATAGGAAGAAATAAAGCGGTTGCAGACCTTGGTAAAATCCATTTGCACGGATTTTTTGCCTGGTTATTATGGGGCGTTGTACATATAATGTCGATTGCGGGTTTTTCCAACAAAGGCATTATATTTTTTAACTGGGCGCTCAATTATTTCACGAAAAATAGCGATAACCGATTAGTGATAAGGGCCTTTAACTCGGAAACCCGGCTGGCAGAAACGGAGCAGAAATAGGAAGAAGGCCGAGGTCGAAAGTCGGAAGTTAGAAATCATAGATCAGCGTCTCGTTCCGACACAGACCAAGAGGTCAGTAGCAACCACTCACTTAATCAACCTTCAATCGCGACATATATTCCGCGATATCTTTTTCGGTTGAGTTTTCAGCGTTACTTAATTCATGAACAATATTTTCCCGCTCTTTTTCCGTTCTGTTTTGGCTTAGTTTCTTTTTGGCCTGAAGATCATCCACAACTATCTCAAACGCAACGATACCTTTCATCATATTTTGTTTAAAATCATCAGGAAGGCCATCCCATTGTTTTAAATAATCAGCTTCATAGTATTGAATAGTTTCTTTAAGCAGCGCGGCTTTATTTTCCTGACCTTCTATTAAAGTGCATTTTCCGTAAGCGTGCACCGCAAGGTAATTCCATGTGGGTACGCTTGTTTCTTTTTCGTAATGTTTCGGTGAAATATAAGCGTGTGGTTCTATAAAAATCACGAGTGCGTTATTGTTTACCAGATCAGCAGATTGGGGGTTTGCTTTTGCAAGATGGGAGCGTAGGATTATTTTGTCGTCACTTTGTTTAACAATGAAGGGGAGGTGGGTACCTGTTGGCACACTATCTTTTACGGTTATTATAGTCGCAAAACTAAAACGCTGCATGAAGGCGATAGCTTCCTGTTGGTTTGGAAACTTGTTAAAAGATGGAATGTACATAACGGAGGATATTATTTCATTACGATTTGTTTTTCAAGGACTGAGGGTATATTATTCAATATTGTTTCATTGGTTAAAATTAATTCACAATAACATTCTTCCTTCGCCACTTTTATTATGTGTTTAAACCAATCAAAGTAAGACCACTCCCGGGGCCTAGGAGAATATAAAAATTGGCCATTGTTATCCCAATGTACTTCCGTTGCAGTCCTATAAATTAAAGTAAATTTTTCGTTTTCCGGATAAATGCAAAGTCTTCCTAAATCATCAATACTGATTTCTTTGATATTGTCGGTTTTCATTATTGCAATTCCTCCAGCATCCTCTTCAGTACCGCCTGTGCCGCCCAAACCCGGTTGCCAGCTTCGTGCACAACTATAGAACTTCCGCCATCAAGTATTTCGGAAGACAGTTCCAGATCCCTGCGTACTGGTAGGCAATGCATTACTTTGGCATCGTTAGTGATCTTTAGCTTTTCGTTAGTCAGCATCCAATCTTCATTGCCCGGGGATATTTTCCCGTAAGGTTCATAAGCCGACCAGTTTTTTACATAAATAAAATCAGCACCAGCCAGTGCCTCATCTTGGTTATTGGTAATAGTTGCGCCTTGCGTAAAATCGCTGCACAATTCATAGCCTTCCGGATGCGCTATCACAAAATCCACACCAGCCTTACACATCCACTCCGAAAATGAATTTGGAACAGCTTGTGGCAACGGCTTAACATGCGGCGCCCAACTTAATACAACCTTTGGTTTGGATTTTGTTTTTAATTCTTCGATTGTAACCAAGTCAGCGAGGCTTTGCAGGGGGTGGCGTGTAGCCGATTCAAGACTTACCACCGGCACACCGCAAAACTGTGCGAATTTGTTAAATATCATTTCACTATAATCTTCCTCACGGTTTTTTAAGCCGGGGAAAGATCGTACGCCAATAATATCCGCATATTGGCCCATTACAGCGGCAGCTTCACGGATATGCTCCACGCTGTTGCCATTCATTATAACGTTATCGCGCAGTTCTAATGCCCATCCTTCTTTATCCATGTTCAGCACCATCACGTTCATGCCCAGGTTTAGTGCAGCCTTTTGTGTGCTCATACGCGTACGCAGGCTTGGATTTAAAAAAACGAGAGCAATTGTTTTGTTTTTACCCAGATGCTGGTATGCATACGGGTTTTTCTTTAATTCCAAAGCCTCGCTAACGAGTGCTTTAACGTCGGGTACGTCATGTACAGAAGAGAATAGTTTCATAAGGCGGGTCTAAACCTTCTCTAAAGGAGAAGTTTTTAAATGGTTGATTAAAATGCTTGAAAATGCTTCTAAAAATCTGTCGGCATGTGCTTTGGTTAAATTAAGGGCTGGTAAAAGCCGTATTACATTCGGCTTTGCTTCGCCGGTAAAAATATGATGTGTAAATAGCAGCTCTTTTTTTACATGAGCCAACTCAGCAGGCAACTCAATGCCGATCATTAAACCGCGGCCACGTACCTCTTTCACCTGTTCAAATTTCTTAAGCTCATTTATGAGGTAACCACCAACTTCAGCTGCATTTTGCATCAGGTTATCCCTTTCCATAACTTCGAGCACAGCTAAACCCGCCGCACAAGCCAAATGGTTTCCACCGAAAGTTGTGCCCAGCATGCCATAGGCCGGTTGTATTTTGGGCGATATAATGATGCCGCCAACCGGGAAACCATTGCCCATGCCTTTTGCCATGGTATAAATGTCGGCGTTAACACCTGCATAATCATGTGAAAAGAATTTTCCTGTCCGTCCGTAACCACACTGTACTGAATCTGCGATAAAAACGGAATTATGGACATCGCATAGCGACCTTATTTTTCTTAAAAAGCTTTCCTTCGCAACCTGTATACCGCCAACACCTTGTATTCCTTCGATAATGACTGATGATATTTCATTTTCGGCAAAAGCCTGTTCCAATGCCGCCTCATCGCACCACGGCAAAAAGATCACATTTTCGGTTTCATTAACCGGTGCAACAATCTTTGGGTTATCGGTAACGGCTACTGCCAACGAGGTACGACCGTGAAATGATCCCCGGAAGGCAATTACTTTCTTTTTTCCATTATAAAAGGAAGCCAGCTTTAACGCATTCTCATTAGCTTCGGCACCGGAGTTACAAAGAAATAATTGATAATCTTCCTTCCCCGAAACATGCCCCAATTTCTCTGCCAATTGCTTTTGCAGAGGAATTTCAATGGAATTGGAGTAAAACCCTATTTTATGTAACTGATCTTCCAATCGTTTTACATAGTGCGGATTAGTATGGCCAATTGAAATAACCGCATGGCCGCCATACAAATCAAGGTATTCTGTTCCCTTGTCATCATAAACTAAACTGCCAACACCTTTTACAATGTTGATCGGGTTGATAGGATACACGTCGAATAGTTTCATAAGCCCCAAGCCCCTAAAGGGGTGTTAAAAAGTTAAACAATTCATGATATTAACAAGCCACTTTTGCTCCCCCTTTAGGGGGGCCGGGGGGCTCAAAATCCCGTTGCCTTCAGTCTCAACCCTGCCTTCTCGTCAAGGCCAAACATCAAATTCATATTCTGAACGGCCTGGCCCGATGCGCCCTTTAGCAGGTTATCTAATATACTTATAATTAATAGCTTGCCGCCATGTTTCTTAACCTGTATAAAACACTTGTTAGTATTTACTATTTGTTTCAGGTCAATGTCCTTACTGGTCACATGAGTAAAAGGATGACCCTCATAATACTGCTGATACAGTTTTAGAGCCGCTGAATCTGAAAGATCACTGTCGGTATACATCGACGCGATTATGCCCCTGGTGAAATCACCGCGATACGGAACAAAGTTTATTGGATGACTCATTTCAGGCTGCAACTGTTTTAACGACTGAACTATCTCATTTAAATGTTGATGTTCAAAAGCCTTATAAACTGACAGGTTATCATTACGCCAGGTAAAATGTGTAGTGCCGGATAAGCTTTGTCCCGCACCTGTTGAACCGGTAGTGGCAGTGATGTGCACTTCGTTGTTTAACAACTTTTTATCGGCAAGCGGCAACAGTCCCAATTGCAAACAGGTGGCAAAACAACCGGGATTGGCAATGTTATGAGCTTCCTTAATAGCTTTGCGATTCAACTCAGGTAGCCCGTAAATAAAATTTTTGATTTTGAATTTTGAATTTTGAATTAACCTGAAGTCCTGGCTTAGATCAATGATTTTTATGTGATCGGGAATAGGATTGGCTTCCAAAAACTTTTTCGCATCGCCGTGCCCTAAGCATAAAAATAACACATCGATATTATGGGCTAACTCCGCAGCAAACTTCAAATCGGTATCGCCAAACAAATCGGTATGCACATCATAAACATGGTTACCCGCATTGCTGGTACTGTGTACAAAGGCAAGCTCAACGTTAGGATGGTTAATCAGAATGCGCAGCATTTCACCGCCGGTGTATCCCGCTCCACCTACAATACCTGCTAATATCTTTTTCTCTGTACTCATTCTATTAAATCGATGCTGTTTAGTTTTAAGAGGTTTGGTTAACCTTATGATAGATCATTACCTGGTTGCCAAATATTTTTGAAAATCCCTTCACATCCTCCCCGGTCCAGGCATTGTTCATCTCACCATAACTGCCAAATTTGTTTGACATCAGATCATGTGACGATTCGATGCCAATCACCTGGAAACGATAGGGATGCAGTTCGACAAATACTTTGCCGCTTACATTTTTCTGGGTGTCTGTCAGGAAGGCTTCTATATTTCGCATGATAGGATCATGGAATTGACCCTCATGAAGCCAGTTTCCATAAAAGGAAGATAGCTGGTCTTTCCAGGATAGCTGCCATTTTGTTAACACATGCTTTTCCAGAGTATGGTGTGCCTTTATAATAATCATTGGTGCAGCAGCCTCAAAGCCGACGCGGCCCTTTATACCAATAATCGTGTCACCAACGTGTATATCGCGGCCAATCCCATAAGGCTGCGCAATGGCTTGTAGTGCTTGAATAGCTTTGGTAGGATGATCGTATTTCTTATCGTCAATGCCAATTAATTCGCCTTTTTCGAAAACCAATTCCAGACTTTGAGGCTCTGACTTAGTGACTTGTGTAGGCCAGGCTTCTTCAGGTAAACCGAGATTGGAGGTTAGTGTTTCCTTACCGCCGACTGAGGTACCCCAGATGCCTTTGTTAATAGAATACTTTGCCTTTTCGAAGTTCATTTCCACACCGTGATCTTTAAGATATTGTATTTCTTGTTCACGACTTAATTTAAGATCGCGGATAGGGGTGATGATCTGAACGTCGGGAACCAGGATATTAAATATCATATCAAAACGTACCTGGTCGTTACCGGCGCCTGTGCTGCCGTGCGCTACAAACTCGGCGCCTATTTCTTTGGCGTAATTTGCAATAGCAGTTGCCTGGCTAACCCGTTCGGCGCTTACAGAAAGAGGATAGGTGTTATTTTTTAAAACGTTGCCATAAATAAGGAAGCGTACACAGGTGTTGTAAAAGTTTTTAGTTTCATCAACAACGTGATGGGATGTAACGCCCATTTTATAGGCACGTTCTTCAACACCTTTAAGTTCTTCATCACTGAATCCACCGGTATTCACAATAACCGAATGAACTTCGTAACCTAAATCCTGTGTCAGGTATATGCAGCAAAAGGATGTATCTAATCCGCCGCTGTATGCAAGTACTACTTTTTTCTTCATGGTGTATTTGTTTGTGTAGAGACGCAATATTGTGCGCCTCTACTTTGCGTCTCTGGTGTTATATCTCTTGTCATTGCGAGGAGGAACGACGAAGCAATGACAAATTTATTTATATTACTGCCTACTCCTGGTCCGTCCCCATTCTTTTCTTAATGGCATTTTCAATGCGCTCCAGCAGCGTAGCTTTGTGCGTAATTTTTTTCATCTTTTCTTCGTATTCTTTTTGCTTTTCAGCCGGATCGAATAGCATGGCGGTGCACATGCAGTTTTTTCGTTCTTTGCTGGTTAGGATGTCATAGTTAACGCAGCTTTTACACCCAGCCCAAAAATCCTCATCCTGGGTGAGCTCTGAATAAGTCACTGGTTCATATCCAAGGTCCGAATTAATTTTCATCACGGCTAACCCGGTTGTTAAGCCAAATATTTTAGCATTCGGGTATTTGCTTCTTGATAGCTCAAATATCCTTTGTTTAATGGCTTTTGCGAGGCCGACTTTCCTGAAAATTGGATTAACTACCAACCCAGAGTTGGCAACAAAATCGCCGTGACTCCACGTTTCTATATAACAAAAGCCGGCCCAGGTGCCGTCTTTATGAAAGGCAATTACCGCTTTGCCTTCAAGCATTTTATCGGCTACATATTCAGGCGAGCGTTGTGCTATACCTGTACCACGTGCCTTGGCCGATTCGGCCATTTCATCGGTTATTAAGGGTGCATAGTCAACATGCTGAGCAGATGCTACCTGTATATCAAAATCTTGTATGGTCATTGAAATAGAAAAATTACCGTTAAATTATTTGCCTTTTACAGCTCTAAATAATAAATAGATGATCTTTTACGTAGAGACGCAATATTTTTCGTCTCTACAACGGGGATTTAGAATAAGGGAGCATTCAAACCCGTGGCATATAAGGCCTTCGTCGTGACGGAGAAAATACAAAAACGGTTGAAAGCAAAGCAGCGGTAA
The DNA here is from genome assembly GCA_036495385.1 of Mucilaginibacter sp. Lineage (GTDB taxonomy): Bacteria > Bacteroidota > Bacteroidia > Sphingobacteriales > Sphingobacteriaceae > Mucilaginibacter. Next base: position 17,878 of record DASXMZ010000104.1, read on the forward strand.
CAGAAGCAAATATTGCTCTTATCACGGGCTTATTTAAGCTTTGTTGGTTCATCTTTTGTTGCTTTTAGTATTTTTAAAATTAAGCGGCAAATTTATCGCTTTTATTTTATTAATGAAAGATTTTTTTGTGTTGTAACGTTGAAATGTTGTAATGTTACAATGTTATTGCAAGCCGGCATTGAACATCCTCAAAACGTTTCAACATTCCAACCTTAAAACCTTTCAACAACCTTTCTCCATAATATCCTCTATTATCATATCGGCATGCACGCGTGAGTTTTCAATAAACCATAAATGCGTATCCAAACCACCGCAAACTACTCCGGCAAGATACAGGCCGGATAAGTTGGTCTCCATGCTTTCGGGGTTGTAATGGGGGATAAACTTATCATCAGATAGTGCGATGCCCAGTCTTTTAAGGAATTCAAAGTTTGGTCTGTAACCTGTCATGGCCATTACGAAATCATTTGGTATGGTGATCACACCATCTGGTGTTTCAATATCTGCATCAAATTCCCTTACTGCTTTTAGGCTGGAATTAAAATAAGCCTTAATGTTGCCTTCTTTTAGCCGGTTTATAATATCGGGGCGCACCCAATACTTTACCCGCTGGCTTATCTCGCTTCCGCGGACCACCAAGGTTACCTCCGCACCTTTGCGATAGGTTTCCAGCGCTACATCAATGGCCGAATTACTGGAACCCACAACTACCACTTTTTGCAAAGCGTAGTAATGAGGGTCGTTATAATAGTGTTTTACTTTCGGCAGATGCTCACCAGGAATATCGAGCTTAACGGCTATATCATAAAATCCGGTGGATAAAATCACATTTTTTGCCTGGTAAACCGCTTTGCTGGTTGTGATGGTAAATACTTCCTCTGCCTTTATCACACCAGTAACCTCCTCAAATAAGTTAACCGGTAAATGGTTTGCAAAAGCAACACGACGGTAATATTCAAGTGCCTCGGCCCGGTTAGGTTTGTTGCTGATGGTAACAAAAGGGATTCCGCCAATTTCAAGCTTTTCGGAAGTTGAAAAGAAAGTCATGGTGGAAGGGTAATTGTAAAGTGAATTTACGAGGCAGCCTTTTTCGACAATAACAAAGCTTAAGCCAGCTTTTTGGGCGGCCAGCCCGCAAGCTAAACCTATCGGACCGCCACCTATAATCAGAATATCGAGCATTTATTTGTTTTACTTTTTGCGAAGATAGTGATTTAGAAGATTAGAGGCTGGAGATCGCTGACCTGAGAATATCGAATAATGAATTTTGAATTTCGAATGATGAAGTTTACTTCGACATTCGAAATTGGTTATTCGATGTTCGATATTATTATTTTGCCGCTACAAGGAATAAAAAACAAAAAAAGGGTAAGCTACTTCTATCGCGCCGCTCAACTCTCTACCCTTGCTGCGTTCCCACCCTGGGGGAGTTCAAGAGGAGCTGGCCGTAAAAGACTTACCCCGCCGCAAATATAGGAAAAGGTTTGTTTTTGGGTTAATAAATTGTTAAAAAACGCTGTGCGTTGTTGTAAAGTTGGAAAGTTGAAAGGTTGAAATGTTGGTTTTCAGGTAGTTAACGATCGTTAAAAAAATTGTGAATGTTGTAATAGTCGAGGTTACAAAAAGGTTTGGAGCAGCAGTGCGGTGGTCTATGTTATAGTTCTCAAATAAAAATAATCGTGTTCAACAATACCTAAGAACTTTACAACATTTCAACCTTGTAACATTCCAACAAATCACCCCCCTAACGCTTTAGCCACTCCATTATCTTCTTCGATTCCTCCGGATAGATTGCAATTAGGTGCGTGCGGGCAAGGAATGGGGATGTTATTTGTCTACCCATCCCATTTATCACAATTGCATTTGATGTTTTAACAGGCATGTGGCAGTCGATGCAGTTGCTGTTTATGGCATTTCCCAGCTTTCCCGCCATTTTACAAAAGTTATGGTTCGCCTCGCTATGGCAGCCAGTACAACGTGAGGAATACAGTTCTACAGATTTAACTTCATTGCTATGGATGCTATGACAGGTGCTGCATTCAATTTTACTGTTCATAAAACATTTGCTGCTCATTAGCAGCTTTACCTGGTTGCCGTGTACATCAATATTGGCAGCGTCCTGAAAACGATGAAAACGTTCGCCCGAGGTATAATTGGCGAGCGTATCTCCGGGTTTAAAACCGAAAGTGGACTTCGTCATTACACTACTATTGCCGGCATGACATACCGAGCACATATCAATCCGCTGAGCCCTCGTAAGCGAACTTATCTTTGTTATGTACATTGGTTTTTTCTCCGCCGGATTTTCAGTGTGAAAGTTGACATGTTCGGTGGCCGGACCATGGCAGCGTTCACAGTCAATACCCAATACCAGTGAGCTTTTATCCAGCAAATCCGCTTGGGCAGCCGAACTTGCATCAGGCAGGTTTTGAATATAAGAACTATGACACTCAAAGCACCGGCTACCAATTACCCTGCTAAAGTTAGCCGAATCGCTGCTATAACCGGGACTGTTGGCCCAACGGTGCAGGCTAATGTAATAAGTAATAGGCATTTGGTAAACCCTGTTATTTTTCCAGTATAAAAAGGTTTCGCCGCGGTTGCTGCCAAAGGTTATATCAAAGCGTTCCCGTTTGGTCAACTTGCCTTTGGTATAACTCGCCTGGTAAATACCTTCCGGGTGTTTTTCCATCACCACCCTTACGCTATCGTTTAAGGCCACCGCGTTCGAGTCCGGATTAAAGCTGCCATGAATGGTGGCTTGTGCAGCGGGCCTGCTGCTTAAATAATGCGCAGTATGGAAATAATCCTGCCCAATATTTTTATGACATTTAATGCAGGAAGCTGCACCAGCATAAGCATCGCCCCGTGGATCAGCCACTTTATTTTTATGAAAGCATTGTGAAAAAATAAAACACAGCGGAACCAGGAAAGTGATGCCAAGCCGTAAGTGTTTTATTTTTTTCATAGTGTCTGCGCGGAAACAAAGGTTTTATAATGCTGCTAATTTAGCAATTCAACATCCCATAAAATTGATACTATTAAAACATTTCCTTTAATTTATTAGCAAAAAATAATTCCTTATAAACCCTCCATTCGCAATATTCAACAAAGGTTTCCCTGTGCAATATAGTCAGGCTGTCGGGTTTAAAGGTTTCGGAGAATTCCCTGTTTTCGAAATTTGGCCATAGCTTTTTAAATGCCGTTACCGGGATATTTTTGGCGATTGCCATATGCGGCACAAAGTTTTTAACCTTTATGCCCATTTCCCTTTGCAATAATTTGAACCAATTTTCTGAATGTGGTGTGATTTCAATTTCTGCATAAATTGTTTTTGCGGTTTGGCCGTGACTAAAAAAGTTGAAGCCGGTTATTTGAAGCTCAACCGGATTTATGGTCTTTAGTCGTATGCCCATTTTTAAAATTGCAGGCTGCACCAGGAAGGGCTTACAACGGGTTTGATGGGTTATGGTAATATGTGCAGTGCTATGCATACCTTCAAAATGACCGATCAAATTTACCGATGCCCTTTTATACCTGGTAATCTCTTTTTTTATATGATCGGGTGGCGAAATGACCATCAAATAATCGGTATAAAACTGCATAAGCCCTATGTGTTAAAAAAGGCTGATCTGCTGCGTATTTATTTTATTAAATGACAACGATGGCGCTTTAAGTTTGGCATTGGCAAAATCGTTGAAATCAAATCTTTGATTAAATGATATCTCCTTAAGTACCTTAAAAATTTTATCATGGCCAATCATTTCTCTTCGTAGTATAGTCAATTTATCAACCCTAAATTGCTCATTCCATTGATGATTTTTAAAATGGGGCCATAGCTTTTTAAAATCCTCATTAGGTATACTTCGGGTTATTGTTATATGAGGTTCGAAAGGTGGGGTGTTAAAAAACTTCCTCAAAAGCTTAAACCAAACTTTGGTTTGCGGGGTTGAATTAAGTTTTGTGTAAATGGTTTGATGATCCTGCTGATCAAAGGAACCGAATCCGTTTATGTCTAACAGTATTGGCGACAACGACTGCAGGTCCCGCTCTAGTTTGGGGATTAGCGGCTCAATCCATACGGGCCTTTTTCGCGGCCATGACTGTATAGTTATATGCGCTTTTGAATAGTGGCTTTCGTATTCGCCAATTTTTTCATAGCTAAATTCTTTAAGGTTTTTCACCTTTTCCACAACGCTTTCAGAAGGAGAAAGCACTATTAAATAGTCTTGATAGCTTGTCATAACCGTTCGATTTAATGTTACAATTATGCTAATATTTTTAGCAAAACGCAAATATAAAATGAACAATATTTTTGTCGGAATTAAAATTATATGATTTTGGGATAGATGGTTTACGCCGAGATCAGATGATCGCACGGATGATAATCAGGGGCCAAGAATTGTAGGATGACTGATAGCTTACGGCAACCGTCAATAGAAATATTTCCCTATTTTTACAGCTTCTTAAAAACTATAATATGAGCAATAACGACATTATGAAAAAGCTCCGGGTAGCGCTTCAGTTTACCGACGACGATATTATAGAGGTTTTAAAACTGGCCAATTTCAGGATAACTAAAACCGAATTGGGCGCCATTTTCCGCAAAGAAGACCACCCCAACTTTAAGCCCTGCGGCGACCAGATACTGCGTAATTTTTTAAACGGACTGATCATCTATAAGCGGGGACCGAAGGAGTAGTTTTTCAGTTGGCAGTTATCGGTTTGCAGGTTGTTAAGTTCGATTATTTTTAATTGCCCAAGCCTGGTTCCAACTGCAAACTGGCAACCGCCTACTGCCAACTGCCACTATTCCTTCCGTACGATGCTGTTA